>NZ_SDPL01000249.1 GCF_004135055.1 Agromyces binzhouensis
CCGCCGAGGCGTCGGGCGACCGCTCGCCCGACGATCCGCCGCTGCCGCCGCCCGTCGAGGTGCGCGAGCCGGGCGCGCTCGCGGCGATCCCCGAGCCCGACGCCGGCGACCTCTTCTTCGACTTCGAGGGCGACCCGCTCTACACCGAGGGCGCCGCGACGGAGTGGGGTCTCGACTACCTGTTCGGCATGATCGACGTCGAAGAGCGGTTCACGCCGATCTGGGCGCACGGGTTCGCCGAGGAGCGCGAGGCGCTCGTGCAGTTCCTCGCCTTCGTGAAGGAGCGTCGGGAGCGGCACCCGAACCTGCACATCTACCACTACGCCAGCTACGAGCGCACGCACCTGACGTCGATCGCGGCACGCCACGGCGTCGGCGAGGCCGAGGTCGACCAGCTGCTCGCCGACGGCGTGCTCGTCGACCTCTACCCGATCGTCAAGCGCGCGGTGCGCGTCGGCAGCCGCTCGTACTCGATCAAGAAGCTCGAACCCCTCTACATGGGCGAGCGGCTCCGCGAGGCCGACGTGAAGTCGGGCGGCGACTCGATCCTGGAGTACGTGCGCGCGCGCGAGCTCGCCGCGACCGGAGACGCGGAGGCGGCGCAGCTCGTGCTCGACGACCTCGCCGAGTACAACGAGTACGACTGCGTCTCGACGCTCCGCCTGCGCGACTGGCTGCTCGGCCTCGCCAGGTCGAACGGCGTCGCGCCCGTGCCGGCGCTCCTGCTCGCCGAGCCGACCGTCAAGCAGTACGCGGCGAGTCCGCTCGCGACGGCGCTGTCCGCGCTCGCGGGCGGTGCCGACGAGCGTCGCGACGACCCCGACCGCACGGCGCTCGCACTCGCCTCCGCCGCGATCGACTACCACGAACGCGAGCTCAAGACGTTCTGGTGGGGGCACTTCTTCCGGGTCGAGCAGCCGCTCGAGGCGTGGGAGGACCACCGCGACGTGCTCGTCGTCGATCCGGCCCGCACGGTCGTGCTGCACGACTGGTACCGCGAGGGCCGGCAGCAGTTCGACCGCCGCGAACTGCTCCTCCGCGGCCGCATCGCCCCCGGCTCGCGGTTCAGCGCGGGCGCCGAGCTCTACCTGCTCTACGACTGGCCTGCCCCGTTCCCGTCGTTCTCGCGTCGTCCCGGCTCGCGGGCCTGGGCCAAGGCGACCGTGCTCGAGGCGACGCCCGACGGCGTCCGCATCGAGGAGCGGTCGACTGTCGACGACACGTGGCGCGACCTGCCGTTCGCACTCGTGCCGGGCAACCCGCCTCCCGCCGGCCGGCAGAAGGCGGCGATCGCCGAATGGGCGCGCCCGATCGTCGACCGGCACCCGGAGTGGCCGAAGGACCCCGGCGTCGACCTGCTGCGCCGCCTCCCGCCGCGCACGCGCTCCGGCGCACTCGCCCCGCTGCCCGACCACGAGTACGTCGGCGCGGTCGTGCGCTCGCTCGGCGACCTCGACGACTCCTACCTCGCGGTGCAGGGTCCCCCCGGCACCGGCAAGACCTACGTCGCGGCGCACGTCATCGCGCGCCTCGTCGGCCACCACGGCTGGAAGGTCGGCGTCGTCGCGCAGTCGCACGCGGTCGTCGAGCACCTGCTCGACGCCGTCGTGGGCGCAGGGCTCGACCCGCGTCGCATCGCCAAGGCGCCGAAGGATCGGAGCGATGGCGCCGAGCGCGGCTGGACCGCGATCGAGAAGGACGCGATGGCGTCGTTCATCTCGGCCAACCGCGATCACGGCTTCGTGGTCGGCGGGACCGCGTGGGACTTCGCCAACGCCGACCGGGTCGCTCGACGTGCGCTCGACGTGCTCGTCATCGACGAGGCGGGCCAGTTCTCCCTCGCATCGACCATCGCCGCCTCGGTCGCGGCGCGCAGGCTCCTCCTCCTCGGCGACCCGCAGCAGTTGCCGCAGGTGAGCCAGGGCACCCACCCCGAACCCGTCGACATGTCCGCCCTCGGCTGGGTCGCCGACGGCCACGACGTGCTGCCATCGGAGTTCGGGTACTTCCTGGCCGAGAGCCGTCGCATGCACCCCGCCCTGGCAGCGTCGGTCTCGGCCCTGTCGTACGAGGGCGAACTGGCGTCTCACCCGTCCGCGGCGCTTCGCGGCATCGACGGCGTCGAGCCGGGCCTGACGCCGGTGCCGATCGAGCACGAGGGCAACACGACGGAGTCGATCGAAGAGGCCGCCGAGGTCGTCCGCATCGTCGGGTCGCTGCTCGGCCGCGCGTTCACGCACATCGCGCACGGCGACGGCGAACCCGACCGCGCCCGGCCCCGGCCGCTGGAGCAGTCCGACGTCATCGTCGTGACGCCCTACAACGCCCAGCTCGCGGTCGTTCGCGACGCACTCGATCGCGCCGGGTACACCGCGGTCCCGGTCGGCACGGTCGACAAGTTCCAGGGGCAGGAGGCCGCGGTCGCGATCGTCTCGCTGGCCGCGTCATCCGCCGCTGCCGCGCCGCGCGGAGTCGAGTTCCTGCTGCTCAAGAACCGCCTGAACGTCGCGATCTCACGCGCGCAGGTCGCCGCCTACCTCATCCACTCGCCGGGCCTCCTCGACGCGCTTCCGCGCACGCCACAGGGGGTCGCGCAGCTCAGTGCCTTCGCACGACTCGTCGGCGTCGAACTCCCGGCGTGGGATCGCGAGCCGGTCGGGTAGGCCCGACCGCCGGAAGACGGAGCCCCCTGCCCGAGGCATCCTCGCACGCTGGGAATGCCGCACAGGATACCCGCGTAGGTTATCGGAGTGACTTCCACTGCAACCGACCTGAACCCCGCCCGAATCACGATGTACGGCGCCGAGTGGTGCGGCGACTGCCGACGCTCCAAGGCGCTGCTCGACCGCCGCGGCGTCGACTACGAGTACGTCGACCTCATGGTCGTCGCCGACGGCGCAGACCGCGCCAAGGCGATCTCGGGCCGCACCAACATCCCCGTCGTCGTCTTCCCCGACGGCACGCACTACACCGAGCCGACCGACGCGCAGCTCGACGCGAAGCTCGACGAGGTCGACCGCGAGCAGGACGGCGCCGCAGCCTGACGCGCGGCGCCGCCGCACTCAGGCGAGCGCCGGCATGACCTCGCGCTCGTAGAGCTCGAGGCCCGAGCGGTCGTACGCCGCCTCCGGGAAGTAGTGGATGGCGTACCCGAGCCCGCGCTCGCGCATGTCGAGCAGCTTCTCCACGACCTGGTCCGGCGTGCCGACGGCGATCGCGGCATCCGAGCGGAACTCGTGGATGAACTTCGCCGCGGCCTTCGGGCCCGCCGAGCCCGCCAGGCGGGCCTCGATGGCCTGCAGCCGGCGCTCGACGTCGGCATCGGTCTCGCCGATCACGGTGTTGAAGTTGGCGCTGCGCACGATGGACCCGAAGTCGCGACCGAGGCGATCGGCGTGCCCGCGGAGCACCTCGCTCTTGTGGCTGAACTCCTCGGGGCTCCCGTAGAAGTTCGTGTACGCGGCGTGCTTCGCCGCGATGCGCAGCGTGACCTTCTCTCCGCCGCCGGCGACCCACATCGGGATCCCGCCCTGCTGCAGCGGTTGCGGCTGCACGATCGCCTCGTCGACCGTGTAGAACTCGCCGTCGAGGCTCGCCCTCCCGGTCGTCCACGCCTGGTGCATGACCTCGACGCCCTCGCGCAGCATCCGGAGCCGGGCCGGCGCGTCGGGGAACCCGTACCCGTAGGCACGCCACTCGTGCTCGTACCATCCGGCGCCGATGCCCATCTCGACGCGGCCACCGGAGATGACGTCGACGGTTGCGGCGACCTTCGCGAGGTACGCCGGGTTCCGGTAGGCCATGCACGTGCACATCTGCCCGAGGCGGACCCGCGACGTCGACGCGGCGTACGCGGCCATGAGGGACCACGCCTCGTGCGTCGCCTCCGTCTCGCTCGGCACGGGCACGGTGTGGAAGTGGTCGTAGACCCAGATCGACTCCCACGGCGAGCCGTCGCGGTCGGCGTAGGCGGCGAGGCCGTGCATCGTCGACCAGTGGTCGGCGGGATCGATGCCGACGAGGTCGTGACGCCAGCCCTGGGGAACGAAGAATCCGAATCGCATCCGGCCAGACTACGGTCGCCGTTCTCAGCGCCAGCACTGATGTCGGGGGGCCTTGACATCCGTAGCGTCAGCGAACATGGCCCACACGATCGATCACGCGCACGTCATCGTCGACGACCTCGCCGCCGTCGCGGTGACGAGCGGCGGCATCCGCGTCATCCATCTCTCGGGTGTCGCGACCTGTCCCAGCGAACTGTGGAGGGTCGACGTCGTCGCGGTCGCGCGCGCCCCCTTCGCCGGTGCGCCGACCGACCGCCTGGCCATCGGCCTGCGGTCCGCCCCGCCACGTCGTCGCGGCCGCTTCCGGACGGTCCGCGTCCCCTTCGAGGCGATCATCGAGGACCAGCGCACGCACGAGGTCGAGGTGCACCTCGAGTGCCAGCCCGCCATCGTGCTTCCGGTCCTCGAGGCCGACGACTCGTTCGGGGCGGGAGCCCGCGCCACCGCGCGGCGCCGCGTCGGCGCCGCGGGCCGGGCGATGCCCGCGAGCCGGG
>NZ_SDPL01000025.1 GCF_004135055.1 Agromyces binzhouensis
GCCCGGATCGCGCTCGCACGAGTCGGGCGGGCGCGACATCCACCGTCGCCGAGCACGGCCCCGCGCCGCTCTCCGAGGCGTTCGGCGTCGCCCGCGACGCCGGACTGGCGGTGAACGTGTCGGGCCCCCCGGAGGTCCTCGCCGCGGTCGGTCCGCGACGTCGCTCGGCGATCGAGTCCGCCGTCGCGCAGTGCCTGATGAACGTCGCGCGGCACGCCGGCGTGGACGACGTGGAGGTCGTGCTGGGTCGGGCGGACGGCGAGGTCACCGTCGTCGTCGTGGACGACGGACGGGGATTCGACCCCGATCACGTCCCCGACGACCGCATCGGGCTGCGCACGTCCATCAGGGGTCGCATCGAGCAGGAGGGCGGTCGCGCCCGCGTCTGGTCGCGGCCCGGCGTCGGCACCACCGTCCTGCTCGCGGTACCGGAGGGCGGCGAATGAGCACCGCACTGCGCCTCACGCAACAGGAGGTCGACCCGATCGGCGGCGTCGCGGCGGCCCCGCTCGTGCTCACCGGCTCGATCCTCGGAGTGGTGACCTCGATCGCCCTGACGGCCTGGCACTGGGACGAGGTCGGATCGGTGGTCGCCGCGGTCGCGGGCATCCTGCTCGTGGCCGCAGCCGGAGCCGTGGCGACCGTGTCGGCGCTCCCGTCCCGCGCACCGTTCACCGTGGACCGGCTCTGGTTCGTGGTCGCGCTCGCCGTCGGCGGCGCGATCGCCGAATACGTCAGCACGGTGGGTGCCGATCGATACCTGTACGACAACTACGGACCGCTCGTCGTGGGCATCCTGATCCTCTCCCTGGCGCCGTTCAGCACCTGGATCTCACTGCTCGCGGCCGGCGCGGTCGCAGCCGCCGTGCTCGCAATCCTCGCCGTCGGCTCGTCGGGTGCGAGCGCGACGCAGGCCAACGCGGCGGCGCTCGTCGCAGTCAACTCGGTCGCGGTGCTCGCCCTCTCGGCCGCGGGTGCGGCCTACTCGGCGACCATCGTCCGGGAGAGCCTCGCATGGCAGCGGGAGGCGAACGCCATCGCGCTCGAACGCGACGGCGGCGTGCGCGCCGGAATCGTCCGCTCGGTGCAGCAGGGCCGTGTGTCCGTGCTCAGCAGGGAGGTGCTGCCGTTCCTCGCCGGCGTCATGAACGCCGAGAGGATCAGCGTCGCCGACGCCGATCGGGCGCGCGAGCTCGCGGAGATGCTCCGTCGCGCGCTGAAGGCGGGCATCGAGTCGACCTGGCTCGACGACCTCGCCTCGTCCATCGGGGCCGCCCGGCGGATCCCCGTCGCCGTGGACGATCCCGGGGCCACCGCGGCGCGTCTGCGCAGCGATCAGAGGCCGCCCCTGACCGCATTGCTGTCCTGGTTGAGCAGCGCCGAGCGCTCGGATGCGATCCGGATCGAGGTCGCCGCGGAGGGCGGCGGCGCGATCGTCCGCGTCGAGGCGCTCGTGGCCGCGGCAGGCGGTTCGGCGCCGGCCAGGCGAGAGGTCGAGCGGTTCCTGGCGGTCGCGCGGGCGGTGGGGGTGCGCGGCGATCTCGAGATGACGCGAGAGAATGTCCGGGTGGAGTTCCGATATGACGCCTGAGCCCGACGCCGACGAAGTCGTCAGGGTCGCGATCCTCGACGACCACGCCGTCATCGTCGACGGCATCGCGAGCTGGATCGCCGAGCATGCGCCCGACCTTCGCGTGGTCATCCGCACGACCGCGTGGCTCGACCTGGTCCGCCATCCCGACTTCCCGGTCGACCTCGTGCTGATGGACCTCCAGCTCGGTGACACGGTCTCCATCGAGTCCAGGATCCGCGCCTGTCGCGCCGCGGGTGCGATCGTCGTCGTGGTCACCGCGCTCGACGACGATGCGTCGCGCGCGCGGTGCCTCGCGGCAGGGGCGGATGCCTTCGTGTCGAAGACCGTTCCGGTGGAGGACCTCGTGGCGGCGGCCCGGCGTGCACTCCGGGGGGAGCGGGCGTCCACGGCGTCGAAGGGCCGGGCCGGTGCAGCCGGATCCGACGACGGGGGCCTCGAGGTCTCCGCCCCGCCGGAGGCCGCACTCAGCGCCGCGGAGCGGCGGGCCGTCGGACTCTACGTGCAGGGCATGTCGACCGCCGACGTCGCAGCGACCATGGACGTCGGCTACGAGACCGCGAAGACCTACCTCCGTCGGGCGCGGGACAAGTACGCCAAGGTCGGGAGGCCGGCCGGCCGTCGGGCCGAACTGATCCGCCGAGCGGCGGAGGACGGGATGCTCGAGTAGTGGCCAAGCTCTACTTCCGGTACGGGGCGATGAACTCGGGCAAGTCCACCGCATTGCTGCAGGCCGCGTTCAACTACGAGGAGCGCGGGCACCGCGTGCTGCTCGCCAAGCCGGCGGTCGACACCAAGGGCGACCGCGACATCGTGTCGCGGCTCGGCGTCGTGCGCGAGGTCGACTTCACGATCGCGCCCGACGACCAGGTGCTCGACGTGTTCCAGCGCCACCGCACGCCGGTCATCGAGGCCCACGGGCGCGACGTGAGCTGCCTGCTCGTCGACGAGGCGCAGTTCCTCACGGCCGATCAGGTCGACGACCTGCTGCGAATCGCACTGCTCGACGACATCCCCGTCCTCGCCTACGGCATCCGCACCGACTTCCAGACCGTCGCCTTCGCCGGAAGCGGGCGCCTCCTCGAGGTCGCCCACAGTCTCGAGGAACTGAAGACGATCTGCCGGTGCGGGAGGAAGGCGATCTTCAACGGCCGCCGAGTCGGCGGCCGGTTCATCTTCGACGGCGACCAGGTCGCGATCGACGGCGTCGAGGTGGCATACGAGTCGCTCTGCGGCGTCTGCTACCTGGAGGAGAGCGGGGGCCGGCTTCGCGGACGCCACGGCTGACCGTCGGGAGGCGTCGCCCCAATTAGGGGGGTACTTTCCTCCGGTCCTCACATAGGGGGACAGCGGCGCGTTAACCTTGACCCTGTCCGCCGACCCGAACGGCGGACGCTCGGGGGCCGTCATCGGGCCCGAGCCATTGCGGCGGAGGTGATGGATGACCCTCGCACGGCACGCCACGGAGACGAGTCCTGCCGAGACGGTCGAGGAATGGCAGCGCGCCTACGCGCGGCGACTGCTCGCGACCGACCTCATCGTCATCGTCTTCGCCGTGTACGGATCGCAGTTCATCAGGTTCGGGACGACCGGCACCTCGCTCCGCATCCCCGGGCTCGGCGACGCCGAGTACCTCCTGAGCTACGCACTGGTGTCCGCACTCCTCGCCGCGGGATGGTTCGCCTCGCTCGCCATCTTCGCCACGCGGGACCGGACGATCATCGGCGCGGGCACGGCGGAATACCGTCGGATCGCCGATGCGAGCATCCGGGTCTTCGCGCTGCTCGCGATCGGTGCGTTCCTGTTGCGGTCCGAAGTCGGTCGCGCATACGTGCTCGTGGCCCTCCCGCTCGGCCTCGCGCTGCTCATGACCGCGCGATGGGCGTGGCGGAAGTGGCTGTTGCGGCAGCGGGCGGACGGACGCTTCCTGCACCGCGCCATCCTCATGGGCGAGCGGCAGAAGTCGCTCCACGTCGCCGAGCAGATCGCGCGCGACGGGGTCTCCGGCATCGTGATCGTGGGGGCGCTCACCGAGCACGGCGAGTCGTCCCGTGAACTCGCCCCCGGGATCCCGGTCCTCGGCTCGTACGACGAGATCGATGATGCGCTGCGCAGCGCGAGCGCCGACACGGTCGTCTTCACCGGCGCCGACACCATCGACCCGCGCGGCATGCGCGAGCTCGGCTGGCAGCTCGAGGCGACCGCGACGAACCTCGTGGTGGCTCCGGCCCTGACGGACGTCGCGGGTCCCCGTATCCACGCGCGACCGGTCGCCGGCCTTCCCCTCATCCAGGTCGACTACCCCGAGTTCACCGGCCGCAAGTACGCGGCGAAGCGCGCGTTCGACCTCGTCGTCGCCACCCTCGCGCTCATCGTCCTCAGCCCGGTGTTCCTCACGATCGCCGTGCTCGTCCGACGTGACAGCCCGGGCCCGGCGCTCTACGCGCAGGAACGGGTCGGACTCAACGGCACCCGGTTCCGCATGCTGAAGTTCCGGTCGATGGTCGTCGACGCCGAGGCGCAGCTCCCGACGCTGCTCGACCGCACGGACGGCAACGGGGTGCTCTTCAAGATGCGCTCCGATCCTCGCGTCACGCGCATCGGCGCGATCCTGCGTCGGTACAGCCTCGACGAGCTGCCGCAGTTCGTCAACGTGCTGCGCGGCGAGATGTCCCTCGTGGGTCCGCGGCCGCCGCTCGCATCCGAGGTCGAGCGGTACGACGAGTGGGCGCGCCGACGGCTGCTCGTCCGTCCTGGCATCACGGGCCTCTGGCAGACGCAGGGACGCTCCGACCTGTCCTGGGACGACAGCGTCCGCCTCGACCTCTACTACGTCGAGAACTGGTCGCTGACCGGCGACGTCATCATCCTCTACCGCACGGCGCGTGCCGTCCTCCAGGCGCAGGGCGCCTACTGATGCCGTGTCGTGATCGTGATCCGGCGCCCGGCCGGATCACGGCCTCTCGCGTCTACGATTGGTCATCGTGACGACACCCGACTTCGTGCTCGCCCCGGAGCGGCAGCACCGCAGCTCCGGCAGCAGCAGCAGCCGGCGCCGGAAGCGTCGTCGTCGGATCATCTTCCACTCGATCTTCTGGCCGCTGCTCGCGCTCCTCATCATCGGGAGCGGCCTCGCGGCATGGTGGCTCGCGACCAGCGCACTGGCCGTGCGAGACGACCTCGAGGTCGCTCGCGCCCAGGTCGTCGCATTCCAGAAGGCGGCGGACGAGCGCCGGTTCGAGGAGCTGCAGCCGATCGCCGACGAGCTGGACGCGGCGGCCTCCAGTGCCGCGGCCCCGACGTCGAACCCGGTCTGGCGGATGGCGGAGCTGGTCCCGGGCGTGGGAGAGAACGTGCGTGCCGTCCGCATCATCGCCGAGGGCGTCGACGACGTCTCGCAGCAGGTCGTCCAGCCCGCGAGCGGGCTGGTCGGCGAGTTCGGCATCTCACGCGACGAGAGCGGAGCGCTCGACCTGGAACCGCTTCGCACGGCCACCGACATCGCCGCCGACGCCCAGGACATCCTCGACGGGCTCGAGGCCGACCTCGCGGGCATCGACACCGACGCGACGATCGCGCCGGTCTCCGACGCGGTGACGCAGTTCGCCGACGTGGTCGAGAGTGCGCAGGGGACGCTGCCCGGGATCAACGCCGCGCTCGCCGGCGCGGGCGCGATGCTCGGGATCGACGGGCCGCAGACCGTGCTCCTCGCGTTCGAGAACAACGCCGAGGCGACCGCGCTCGGTGGCGGGCCCGCGGCGCAGACACTGCTGAGCGTCGACGACGGGACCGTCAAGATCGACCGCCAGGTCTCCAGCACCGAGCTCGACACCCAGGCGCCGATCGGCACCGAGATCGACGAGAGCGCCGACCAGCTCTACAACGACATCCTGCGCACCGAGATCAACGCGACGACCAGCCGACCGGACTTCCCGACCGCGGCGGCCCTGCTCCGTGCGCGCTGGGACCGCGACCTCGGCATCACGCCGAACACGGTCGTCATGACCGATCCGATCGCCGTGTCGCGCATCCTCGAGGTGACGGGCCCGGTCAGCCTGCCCGGCGGCGAACAGCTCACCAGCGACAACGTCGTGTCGAAGCTCCTCAACGAGATCTACTTCCGGTACCCCGAGGGCGGCGCCGAGTCCGACGCCTACTTCGCCGCGGCATCCGCGGCCATGTTCGACAAGATGATGGCCGGCGACTACGACATCTGGCAGATGGCGCAGGCCCTCATCGACGTCACCAACTCGGGCAGCCTGATGATGTGGACCGAGAACGAACCGACCCAGGACCTCTTCGCGGGCTCGCGGCTGGACGGCACGCTTCCGCAGACGAACCTCGGCGCGACCGTGCTCGGCGTGTACTTCCGCGACCGCTCGATCTCGAAGATCGACTACTACCTGCACACCGGCGCCAAGGTCACGGTCGACACCTGCACGCCGGAGGCGCCGACCTACACGGTCGAGGTCACGCTCCGCATGGACATCCCGGCCGACCTGCAGTTCTCCCTCCCGGAGTACATCGACTCACGGGAGCCGGGCGCGTACCGGACCGAGGTGTTCCTGTACGGTCCGGCCGGCGGTTCGACGACCGAGGTCGCCGTGCCCAACCCCGCCAACGGCACGACGACCGGCCCGTCGGTGATCGACCTCGGGCGTCCGGCGGAGAAGTACACGGTCGACATGGTCAACGGCCAGACCGCCGTCGTGCGTGCGACCTTCGCAGGCACGCCCGACGATGCGCCGGTCGAGGTTCGCACCACCCCGATGATCAACCGCACGGGCGTCGAACTCGTCGAGGCGACCTGCGGCTGAGCATGCCCGTCCGACGGCGCAGCCTCGGCGCAGGCGACAGCGACTATCCTGTGACTGCACTCGATGTCGCCGCCCGGGCCGTCGAGTGCCTGCACGACACCCTCGCGCTTCACGAGCGGCCGTTCGCCGCGGGCGCGATCCCCACCGGAAGGACCCCATGAAGATCTCGGTCATCGGCTGCGGCTACCTCGGCGCAGTGCACGCGTCGGCGATGGCGGAACTCGGCCACGAGGTGATCGGCATCGACGTCGACGAGCGGAAGATCGGCGAGCTCGCCGCCGGACGTCCGCCGTTCTTCGAGCCCGGACTTCCCGAGATCCTGACCTCCGCGACGGCATCCGGCCGCCTGCGCTTCAGCACCGACATGGCGGATGCCGCGGGCGCCGAGGTGCACTTCCTCGCGGTCGGCACGCCGCAGACGGCGGGCAGCCACGCTGCCGACCTCCGCTTCGTCGATGCGGCGTTCGAGGGGCTCATCCCGCACCTCGCCGACGGCGCGCTCGTGGTCGGCAAGAGCACGGTGCCGGTGGGCACCGCCACGCGCCTCGCGGAGCGCCTCGCCGAGGTCGCGCCGCACGCGAGCCTCGCATGGAACCCCGAGTTCCTCCGCGAGGGCTTCGCGGTGAAGGACACGATCGAGCCCGACCGCCTCGTGTACGGGGTGGCCGACGACGCTGCCGCCGCGACGCTCGACGAGATCTACCGCGCCGCGCTCGACGCCGGCACGCCGCGCATCGTCACGGACTACCCGACGGCCGAGCTCGTGAAGGTCGCAGCGAACGCCTTCCTCGCGACGAAGATCAGCTTCATCAACGCGATGGCCGAGATCGCCGAGGCCACGGGGGCGGACGTCACGCAGCTCGCCGACGCGATCGGCCACGACGCGCGCATCGGCCGACGGTTCCTCAACGCCGGCGTCGGATTCGGCGGCGGCTGCCTCCCGAAGGACATCCGCGCGTTCTCCGCCCGTGCCGAGGAGCTCGGCCGCGGCGACTCCGTCGCGTTCCTCAAGGAGGTCGACTCGATCAACCTGCGGCGCCGCCAGCGCGTCGTCGACCTCGCCGTGGAGGCGTTGGGCGGCTCGGTCAACGAGCGGCGCGTGGCCGTCCTCGGCGTCACCTTCAAGCCCGACTCCGACGACGTGCGCGATTCGCCCGCCCTCGACGTCGCGGTGCAGCTCAAGGGACTCGGGGCCGAGGTGGTCGCCACGGATCCGGAGGGTCTTGAGAACGCCCGGCTGCGGCATCCGCAGCTCGCCTACGAGGCATCGACCACCGAGGCGCTCCGCGACGCCGACCTGGTCGTCCTCGTGACCGAGTGGAGCGAATACCGCGGACTCGACCCGGCCGAGGTGCGCGACCTCGTCTCGAACCCGACGGTGATCGACGGTCGCAACGTGCTCGACCCCGTATCCTGGCGCGCCGCCGGCTGGACCTACCGCGGCCTCGGCCGGCCCTGACGAGACGCTGATCGGGCCGCATGCCGGAGGACGCCGAGTCCCGCATCGAGGCCCGACGCCGTCTTGCGTCGCGCATCACCGGCGTCGATGCGGCGCGAGGCATCGCGCTGCTCGGCATGTTCGTCGCGCACGTCGCGCCCGCCGTCGAATCGACCCAGGTTGCGGAGCTCATCGCGATCGCCGATGACCGGCCCCGCCTGCTCTTCGCGCTGACCGCCGGCGTCGGACTGGGGCTGCTCACGGGTGCCACGCGCCCGCGCACGACCGATCGACCGGAGCTGCGCCGCCAAGTCGCGATCCGCGCGGTGATCCTCCTCATGATCGGCCTGCTCGTCATCGCGCTGCTCCGTCCGCTCGTCATCGTGATCCTCGACGTGTACGGCATCGCGTTCCTGGTCATGGTGCCCCTGCTGTTCCTGCCCGCTCGGGCGGCGCTCACGGCGGGGGCCGTGTCGCTTCCCGTCGCGCCTGCGGTCGCCGCCCTCGCCGAGCGCGATCCGACGGTGCAGGCTGCGGCATCCGGGGACCTGGGAATCGTGGTCGAGTGGTTCCTCACCGGGTCGTACCCCGTGATCATCTGGGTGCCGGTCATGCTCATCGGACTCGGCCTGGCACGCCTCGATGTCGCGGCGGCCGCCACCGTCCGCTGGTACGCCCTCGTCGGGATCCTCGCTGCCGCCGTGTGCCTGCCCCTCACCGCGTCCCTGCCCGAGAACCAGGTCCTCGGTGCCGATCCCGCACTCGACTGGGCGATCCCCGCGCGCGCGTCGCTGGAGACGGTCGGGAACGTCGGGGTCGGACTCGGCGTGCTCGCCGGCGCGATCGCGCTCACCGCGCTCGCGGTGACACCCGTTCGTCGCGCGGCGTCGACGCTGCTCTCGCCGATCACCGCGATGGGTGCGATGCCGCTCACCATCTACACCGGCCAGCTCGTCGTGCTCTCCCTGTCGAAGCGGGTCGGCCCCGGCGGGGTCGCGACGGATGACTCGTGGGGCCTGCTCATCGGCCTGGTCGTCGGCTCGATGGTGTTCGCCTGGCTGTGGCGGCGCTACGTCGGCAGGGGCCCGCTCGAGGTGCTGCTCAGGGCCGCGAGCGGACGAGATCGAGATGGCGATCCCGACGGCCCTGAAGAGCGCTCCCGCGGTCGCCGGGGCGCCGATGGCGGCGACTGACGCGTTCGCGAGGCGGGCCGGCTCGCGGGCTGTGGCATCCGCTCGCAATCGGTGCCCGCCGGGGGACCCGGAGACGCCGGAAGCCCCTCCCGGAGGAGGGGCTTCCGAATGGTCGGGGTGACAGGATTTGAACCTGCGACCTCTTCGTCCCGAACGAAGCGCGCTACCAAGCTGCGCCACACCCCGATGGCCCGTGGGCCTCAACAAGGATAGCGGATATTTCCGGTGCCGCTGACCACCCACGGGCCCCGTCGGGGCCGGGCGGGAGCGCTCAGCGCGCCGCCGTCAGCGTGAGCAGCGTCGCCTCGGGCGGGCATGCGAAGCGCACCGGTGCGTAGATCGACGTGCCGAGGCCCGCGGACACGTTGAGGAACGCGGAGCGCAGGCCGTGGCGCCACACGCTCAGGCCGCTCGCCTGGGTACGGGGGATGTCGCAGTTGGCGACGAGCGCCCCGAAGCCGGGCACGCAGACCTGGCCGCCGTGGGTGTGGCCCGCGAGGATGAGCTGCGCGCCGTGGGTGACGAACGAGTTCAGCACGCGCTGGTAGGGCGCGTGGGTGACCCCGACCGTGACGGTCGGCCGGGGCGCGGCGGCGGTCGGCCGGTCGGGCCATGCCTCGTCGCCCAGCGGATCCTCCGAGCGGAGGTCGTCGATGGCGGCCGTGATGAGGTCGAGGCGGTCGTACCCGCGGTGCGGGTCGTCGACGCCGAAGAACTCGAAGTGCGTGCCGCGCAGGTCCAGGCCGGTCGCCGCGTTGTCGATGTCCGTCCAGCCGAGGTCGGCGAAGAGGTCGTGGAGTGCGCGCGTGTCGAGTCGCTTCGCACGGGTCACGTGTCCGGACGGGCCGCCGAAGTAGCTGAACGGGTTCTTCACCACCGGGCCGAAGTAGTCGTTCGAGCCGTTGACGAAGACGCCGGGGATGCCCCGGAACGGCGCGAACGCCCGGCGGATGCCCTCGATGCCGCGTTCATGCCCGAGGTTGTCGCCGGTGTTGACGACGAGGTCGGGCCGCAGCGCGGCGAGCGAGGCGACCCACTCCTGCTTCGAGGTCTGCCACGGCGCCATGTGCAGGTCGGAGACGTGCAGGACTCGGATCGGCGCGGACCCGGGCGGGAGGACGGGAACCTCGACTCGACGGAGCGTCCAGCGCGTGCGTTCTACGAGGCTTCCCCACGCCAGTGCGGCGAGCGCCGCCACGCCGACCGCCGAGGCGATCTGCGTGGCGGCGCGCGAGGCTCGGGGGCTCACCCGTCGTTGCCTCCGCCGTCGTTCCCGCCGGGTGGCGTCCCGCCCCCGACGGAGAGCTTGCCGATCACGATCGTCACGCGATCACCGGACTTCGCCGATGCACCCGCGTCGGGCGACTGGGAGATCACGACGCCGTCCTGGTTCGGGTCGGTCGTGTCCTCCTCGCGGACCTGGACCTTGAAGCCGGCGTCCTTCAGCGTGGACTCGGCGGATCCGCGGTCCATGCCCCTGACATCGGGGACGCCGGAGACGTTGCCGTTGCTGATCAGCACGCGGATGAGCGAGCCGCGACCCGCCTGGCCGGACGGATCGGTCCCCGCGACCATGCCCTTGGGCTGGTCGCTGTCGACCTCGGGGCCCTGCTCGAACTGGAAGCCCGCGGCCTCGATCGCCTGACGCGCCGCGTCGACGCTCAGGCCGGTGACGTTCGGGATGTCGACGAGGACCTGCTTGAAGTACTCGGCCTTGGGTTCGGCGAACGCGCCGCCGCCGTACTTGTTGTCGGCGACCGTCATGATCGCGCTCCAGATGCGGTGACGCGCGGACGCGCCGTAGCCGCTCGCGAAGTCGATCGAGCGCAGGCTCGTGCGGTTGTCGCCGCCCGTGACGTTGCCGACCCAGACCGCCGTGGCGACCTCCTTGCTGGCGCCGTTCATCCAGGTGTCGAAGGCGTAGTCGGTCGTACCCGTCTTGCCGATGTGCGGCACGCCGGTGTAGGTCTCCGACTGCGAGGCCGTGCCGCCGGCGAAGGTCTGCTGCATGGCGTACTGCATCGCGTGCGCGACATCCGCCGGCACGGACTGCGTGCAGGTCGACTTCGGCGGGGCGATCTCCTCGCCGTCGGACGCGACGATCTTGTCGATCGCGATCGGGGTGCACGTCGTGCCGTCGTTCGCGATGCCCGCGAAGCCCGCGACCATCGTGAGCGGTGCGATCTCCTGCGTGCCGAGCACGTCGGACGGGTTCATCTGCAGCTCGCCGCCGTCGGCGCGGTGCATGCCGAAGGCCTGGGCGGTCTTCTTGATGTTGCAGAGGTCCATCTGCTGGGCCATCGCCATGAAGCTCGAGTTCACGGACCACTTGGTCGCCTCGACGGCGTTGTTCGCCCGCGTCGAGTCGTCGTTGTTCGGTTCGTAGGAACCGACGAAGTCGCCGTCGCACGAGTTCGTGAACTGGGTGAAGGCGCGCTTCGAGCCGTTGAACGTCTCGAGCAGGGAGTGGCCCTCGTTCAGCCACTCCGCGAGCGTCCACACCTTGTACGTCGAACCCGGCTGGAAGCCGCTCGACCCGCCGTAGGCGTAGTCGGTGCTGTAGTTGACCGCCGAGTACTCGTTGCTCGTCTCGAGCACCTCGGGGTCGGCCGAGTACTTCTTGTTCTGGGCCATGGCGAGGATCCGGCCGGTGCCGGGCTCGACGCTCACGGCGACCGATCCCACGTCGAACCGGGGGTCGGTGAACGGGATGTTCTCGGCGATGGCCGTCTCCGCACGGTTCTGGAGGTCCAGGTCGAGCGTGGTGTAGACCTTGAGACCGCGCTGCTGGAGCAGCACGGAGCCCTCGTTGACGTCCTCCGTCTCGGGGTCGTCGTAGTCGGTGCGGATCACGTTCGCGACGTAGTCGCAGAAGTACGCCGATCCGCCGGCCGTCTGGCAGCCGGTGCTCGGTTCGGTGATCGCCGGGGCGACGGGTTCGGCGATCGCCGCGTCGTGCTCCTCCTGCGTGATCTTCCCGTACTCGAGCATCTCGTCGATGATGTAGTCGCGTCGCTGCTTGTTGGCGGCATACGGCACGGTCTCGCCGTCGACGACGGTGTTCGCGCCGTTCTCCTCGCTGTCGGGACGGTCGAGGCGGAACTTCTCGGGGTGGTTGACGATCGCGATCAGGCTGGCGGCCTGCGAGAGCGAGAGGTCCTTCGCGCTGGTGTCGAAGTAGTACCGCGCGGCCGACTCGATGCCGTAGACGCGACCGCCGAAGGCGGCGATGTTGAGGTAGCCGAGGAGGATCTCGTCCTTCGACGACTCCTTCTCGAGCGCGATCGCGTAGCGCATCTCCTTGAGCTTGCGCTCCGCGGAGACCTCGGTGGCCTCGGCGTAGGCCGCGTCCTTCTCCTCCTCGGTCTGCGCCGCGTTCACGCCGTTGTTGATCAGCACGTTCTTGACGTACTGCTGCGTGATCGAGGATCCGCCCTGGACGTCGCGACCGGTGACGGTGCTCACCGCGCCGCGGACCGTGCCCTGGATGTCGATGCCGCCGTGCTCGTAGAAGCGCGGGTCCTCACCGGCGACCGCGGCATCCTTCGCGTACTGGCTGATCGCGTCCCACGCCACCTCCTCGCGGTTCTCGTCGAAGAACGACGCGAGCAGGGCCTCCGAGCCGTCGGAGCGCGTCGCGTAGATGTCGGTCTTCTCGGAGAGCGCGCCGATCTTGAGGTAGGCCGGCAGGTTCTCGAACATGTTGATGCTGTTGTTCGCGGCCATGCCCGTGACGGCGAGCGCAGGGGTGACCGCGGCGGTGACCAGCACGCCGGCGAGTGCGCTCATGCCGACGAAGCCGAGGATTCCCGCGGCGGCATCGCTCATCGTTCGATTTTGGGCAGACATAGAGTGGAGCCTAACTGAGGAAGGCTGGCAAATTCCGGCATGCCGCAGGGGCCGCAGCGCCCACGGCCGGCTCGACCTCAGGATAGCCGCCCGTTCCGACACCGAGGAGTCGCCATGCCCGCATGGGAGTACATCACCACCCCGCTGCTCATCCACAACACCGCCGCCATCCTGAACAACTGGGGGTCCGAGGGGTGGGAGCTCGTGCAGGTCGTGCAGGGTCCGGAGGGAGGGCTCGTGGCGTACCTGAAGCGTCCCGTCGGAGGCGAGTCGTCGACCGCGGCATCCGCCGGCCAGGCCGCAGCCGCACAGGCCGCCAAGCAGTTCGAGGGTGACGCCTGATGGGCGCCGTCGGGGACCGGCTGGCCGAGCTCGGCGTCGAGCTGCCCGCCGTGGCGGCTCCGGTCGCCGCCTACGTGCCCGCCGTCGTGACGGGGAACCTGCTCTTCACCTCCGGCCAACTGCCCTTCGTCGCGGGTTCCCTGCCCGCGACCGGAAAGGTCGGCGACGGCCAGGGCCTCGTGCCCGCCGACGACGCGAAGGAGTACGCGCGCCTCTGCGCCCTGAACGCCCTCGCGGCGATCGAGGCCGAGATCGGCTCCCTCGAGCGGGTGACCCGCGTGGTCAAGGTCGTCGGCTTCGTGGCGTCCGACCCGGCCTTCACGGGTCAGCCCGGCGTCGTCAACGGCGCGTCCGAGTTCATCGGCGACGTATTCGGGGATGCCGGCCGCCACGCGCGTTCGGCGGTCGGCGTCGCGGTGCTGCCGCTCGACGCACCCGTCGAGGTCGAGCTCGTCGTCGAGTTCGCGTAGCGCGCCGGGGCGACGCCCCGAGACGACGGATGCCGCGGCCGAACCTCCGGCCGCGGCATCCGCTGTCCTGACGGGTCAGCGCAACTGCGCGCTGATGACCTCCATGATCGACGTGTCGGCGAGCGTGGTCGTGTCGCCGACCTCGCGGCCCTCGGCGAGATCGCGCAGCAGGCGTCGCATGATCTTGCCCGAGCGCGTCTTCGGCAGCTCGTTGACGATGAACACCTGTCGCGGGCGTGCGATCGCGCCGATCTGCGTCGCGACGTGCCTGCGCAGCTCCTCGCTGGCCTCCAGCGGGTCGTTCACGTGCGAGACCTGGCTGGCCTTCAGGATCACGAACGCGACGACCGCCTGACCCGTGGTCTCGTCCGAGGCGCCGACCACGGCGGCCTCGGCCGTCCACGGGTGGGCGACGAGCGAGGACTCGATCTCGGCGGTCGACAGGCGGTGGCCCGAGACGTTCATGACGTCGTCGACGCGGCCGAGCAGCCAGATGTCGCCGTCCTCGTCGCGCCGCGCGCCGTCGCCGGCGAAGTACTTGTCGCCGAACTTCTCCCAGTAGGTCTCCTTGAAGCGCTCCGGGTCGCCCCAGATGCCGCGGAGCATCGACGGCCACGGCTCCGTGGCGACGAGCAGGCCTCCGCCCTCGCCCTCGACGGCGGTGCCGTCGTCGTCGAGGATGTCGATCGAGATCCCGGGGACGGGCACCTGCGCCGAGCCGGGCTTCAGGTCGGTGACGCCCGGCAGCGCCGAGATCATGATCGCGCCGGTCTCGGTCTGCCACCACGTGTCGACCACGGGGATCGAGCCGCCGCCGATGACGTGGCGGTACCAGATCCATGCCTCGGGGTTGATCGGCTCGCCCACCGAGCCCAGCAGGCGGAGCGTGCGCAGGTTGAACTCGTGCGGGATCTGCCGGCCGAGCTTCATGAACGAGCGGATGGCGGTCGGCGCCGTGTAGAGGATCGTGACGCCGTACTTCTCGACGATCTCCCACCAGCGGCCGGGGTGCGGCGTGTCGGGCGTGCCCTCGTAGAGGACCTGGGTCGCGCCGTTCGCGAGCGGCCCGTAGACGACGTAGGAGTGGCCGGTGATCCAGCCGACGTCGGCCGTGCACCAGTAGACGTCGCGTTCCGGGTGCAGGTCGAACACGTTCCGGTGCGTGAAGGCCGCCTGGGTGAGGTAGCCGCCCGAGGTGTGCAGGATGCCCTTCGGCTTCCCGGTCGTGCCCGAGGTGTAGAGGATGAACAGCGGATGCTCCGCCTCGAACGCCTTCGCCTCGTGCTCGTTCGACGCGGTCGCGACGCTCTCGTGCCACCACACGTCGCGGTCGGCGTTCCAGTCGACCTCGTTCTCGCCGCGACGGACGACGAGCACGTTCCGGACGCTCCCGGCCGACTTCTCGAGCGCCTCGTCGACGACCGGCTTCAGCGGGAACACGCGGCCCTTGCGGTAGCCGCCGTCTGCGGTGATGACGACGGATGCCTCGGCGTCGTCGATGCGCGACGCGAGGCTGTCGGCGCTGAACCCGCCGAAGACGAGGGAGTGGATCGCGCCGAGGCGCGCCACCGCGAGCATCGACACGACGGCCTCGGGGATCATCGGCAGGTAGATGGCGACGCGGTCGCCCTCGCGGACGCCGAGCTCGATGAGCGTGTTGGCGGCGCGCTTGACCTCGTCGGTCAGCTCGGCGTACGTGATGGAGCGCGAGTCTCCGGGCTCGCCCTCCCAGTGGAGGGCGACCCGCTCGCCGAGCCCCGCCTCGACATGGCGGTCGAGGCAGTTGACGGCGACGTTGAGCTCGCCGTCGTCGAACCACTTGGCGAACGGCGGATTCGACCAGTCGAGCGTGCGGGTGAAGGGCTTCTCCCACTGGAGCAGCGTGCGGGCCTGGTCGGCCCAGAACTCGAGCCGGTCGGCGCGAGCGGCGTCGTAGAGGCCCTCGTCGGCGACGGCCTGGGCGGCGAACTCGGGACTCGGGCGGAAGCGCCGGATCTCCTCGAGCGCGTGATCGATCTGCGCGTTCATAGTGGTGCGATCGCTCCTTCGCGAAGTATTCAGATGACGGGTCGCCTGCCCCACACAGCACCATAGCGGCAGCCGCCCGATGTTTCGCTGCGTGTGTCGCGTGCGGGGGTGGTCCGGCCGGGCGTACGCTGGGTCGGCGCGAGGGGGCGCGATGCGGGGGAGTTCTCGCCGCTCGGGCCGCCGAGGCCCTCCGGTCGACCCGGGCCGGGTGCGGAAACCGTTGCCGGAGGTCCGTTCGACCCCCGAATTCCGTCGAGATCCGACCATCGACTGGAGGATCTCGACGAGATATCTGTGCGTCCGCACAAATGAGGACAAAAAGTACTTGCGCATGGATCTCCAGCCCATACACTGGGGTACGCCCGAACGACTTCGATTCGAGGCCTGCAGCGCTCGCGATTCCCCCCAATCCGTGCGCTGCCGAGGCGGCACCTGTTCCCCCCAATGGGTGCCGCCCCCTTCTTTTAACACGGCGTCCCGCATGCCGACAGCACGAGCTCTCCTCCACAACGGCGTGGTGGGGAGCTCGTCTCGTCTCCGGCTCCCGCCGGCCCGCCATGGGGCGGCGCGCGCCTAGCGTCGTCCCCATGCCCGCCCCGTTCGTCCCCGTCCCGTCGTGGGAGCGCGAGGCCGCGCCGGAATGGGCGCCGCCCGGACCGGCGCGGAC
>NZ_SDPL01000250.1 GCF_004135055.1 Agromyces binzhouensis
CGTCGACCGGCGCAGGCGCCGGGCCCGCGGCACCAGACTGCCAGCAGCGCGGGCGCGACCGCCAGCGCCGGTCCGAGGGACCGCCTCGATGCGCGCGCTCGCAGGATCAGCGCCTCGCGGCGAGCTCCCTTCCGTGCACCGTGAGCGCGTAGATCACGAACACGTCGACGGCGATCACGATCGCCGACCACCAGGGCTGCAGGGGCAGCACCATGAGGTTCGCCAGGACGCTGAAGGCCGCGAGGATGATCGCCACGACCCTCGCCCACGAGGCCCCGGCGAGCAGGGCGATGCCCACGAGCACGAGGAAGAGCCCGAGGAACAGGTGCAGCCAGCCCCAGCCCGTCGCGTTCAGGATCAGCAGCTCGCCGTCGGACGGCTTCAGGAAGTAGGTGTTGTTCGGCAGCAGGATCGCGATGAACCCGTAGATGGCGCCGATCGCGCCGGAGATGATGATCATCACCCCGGCGAACCAGCCCCATCCGACCCAGCCGGTGACGTTCGTGTCGGACATGGCGCGCCTCCATCCGGCACGCCCCCGCTGGGCGCGCCCACGCGCATCGTCCTACGATGCGCGATCGCGACCTCGGGACCTTCGGCCCGTCATCGCCCGATCGGGTCGAGCACCTCGAGCATCGAGCCCTGCACGATGCCCGCCCACTCGTAGGCGGCCCGCAGGTAGTCGTCGCGCTCGTCGTCGGCGGGCTCGGCCTCGTCTGGGTCGGTGACGCCGACGCGCTCGGCGAGGATCAGCCGCAGGTCGGTGAGGAAGGTCAGCCACCCCCAGGCCTGCGCCTGGTCGAGCTCGATCTCGACCAGGCCCGCGTCGCGCTCGGTGGCCGTGGCGTCGCGGACGGATTGGGCCGCCTGGCGCTTGCCGTCGACGAGGCTGTCGCGCGTGTAGCGGGTGAAGTCGTGCGCGGCCTCCCGGTCGTCGGGGTATGCGGACGGGAAGAGGCGCCCGAGCGCCGGGTCGTCGTCGCCGCCCAGGAGCAGGACCGAGTCGACCTGGTCCGCGAGTTCGGAGAGGAGCATGGCCTCCTCGGTCTCCAGCACGATCCGCACGCCGTCGGCGCCGCCCTCGCGTCCGGCGACGATCACGGCTCGGCCTTCGAGACGGTCGCCTGGAGCCCGTAGCCGTGCATGGCGTGCACGTGCCGCTCCATGGCCTCGCGATTGCCGGATGCCACGACCGCACGCCCCTCGTGGTGCACCTGGAGCATGAGCCGCTCGGCCTCCTCGCGCGGGTAGCCGAAGTAGCTGCGGAACACGTAGGTGACGTAGGTCATGAGGTTGACGGGATCGTCCCACACGATCGTCTGCCAGGGCAGGTCGGGCCGGACGGCCTCGTCGGTGACGAGGTCGGCGTCGAGCTGCTCGAGGGTGGACGTCACGATCCCAGACTGACACGCTCGCGGCTCGCTCGCACGTCCCTTTCGCCGCGTCGCGACCGCCGCGGCGTCAGTCGTCCGCGGCCGGAACGGCGCGCCCGAGGGCGAAGGCGACCGCCTGCGAGAGGTCCATCGCCATGCCCGCCCGATACAGCGGCTCGAGGTCCTCGCGCGTCGGGTCGATCTCCTCGATCGAGAGACCGCGGATCCGGGTGATCTCGTGGTCGACGATCTTGGCGCCCGACGAGTTCCTGAGCCCGCGCACGGCGCCCGCGAGTCGAGCCGCCCGCTCCTCGTCGTCGGCCGCCTGCGCGAGCGCCGCCGCCAGCGACAGGAAGAGCACGACGGCCGAGACGTCGCGATGGGGCGCGAAGAGCTCGAGCCCCTCCTCGAGGTAGTCCCACGCCGTCGCGATGTCGCCGAGCCTCGCGGAGAAGATCGCGACCTCGAACATGCCCCACCCCATGCCGAACTCGTTCCCCGCGGCGCGGTAGTGGTCGATGCTGCGGTGGAAGAGCTCGAGCGACTGCTGGATGTCGTCGTCGAGGTCGGACACGGCGAGTCCCCGGCCCCACGTGATGTTCCCGAGCCCGTTCTCGTCGCCCAGGCTCCGGAAGATCGCCTCGCCCTCGTCGTAGAGACCGTAGACCTCGGCGCGCACCTCGTCGGTGATACCCGTCGTCACGGCGGCCACGGCCTGGCCGATCGCGACGTTGTAGATCGCGTTCGCGATCTCGGCGGGATCCCCGAGCTCGCGTTGGATGGCGAGCGCCTCGCGATAGGGCGGCACGCATCGCTCGATCTCGCCCTGCCACCAGTACACGCCGCCGAGCGCCTCGAGCGCCCGGGCCCGGTTGAGCGGCTCTCCGCCGGGGAGCGAGACCACGGTCTCCAACCGGCTCCGGCCCTCGTGGAGGTGGCCGCGCGACTGCCAGAACCGCCACGAGGCGGCGGCGAGGCGGAGGGCGAGGTCGGTCTCGCCGTGCACGGCGGCCCAGTCGAGCGCGGTCCGGACGTTGTCGTGGTCGGCGTCGAACCGGTCCAACCAGGCGGATCGGTCCTCCCCCAGGACGTGCGCGGCGACCTCCTCCGCCCAGGCGACGTACGCCTCGAGGTGGCGCCTGTGCACGGCCTCGCCCGTTCCGCTCGCCTCGAGCTTCAGGAGCGCGACCTCGCGGATCACGTGGAGCGTGCGGAAGCGCGCCCGACCGCCGGGCGCCGACACCTGCCGGAGCAGCCCCTGGTCGACGAGTTCGGCGAGGCCGGCCAGCAGGTCGACGTCGATGTCGTCGCACACCCGCTCGATCTGCTCGAGGTCCGCGCCGCCGGCGAACACCCCGAGGCGCGCGAAGAGCTCCTGCACGGGAGGGTCGAGGAGGTCGTGGCTCCACTCGATCGCGCCCTCGATGGTGCGCTGCCGCTCGGGGAGGTCGATCGTCCCGGTGCCGGGCCGGGCCGGGTCGAGCCGGGCGAGGATCTCGGGCACGGGCAGCAGCCGCACGCGCGACGCCACGAGCTCGATCGCGAGCGGGAGTCCGTCGAGCCCGCGCACCAGCTCCGAGACCGCGGCCGCGTTCTCGGGCGTCACCGTGAAGTCGGGACGGACCGCCATGGCGCGATCGACGAACAGCGCGACCGCGTCGGTGTCGGTCGCTCGGCTCACGTCGCGCCGGTCGGGGAGGTCCATGGGCTCGAGTGGCATCTCCTGTTCGGCGGCGATGCGGAGGGGCCCACGGGACGTGACGAGGAACCGGGATCGTGGCGCGACGGACACGAGGTCCGCGACGATCGGCGCCGCGGGGATGAGCTGCTCGAAGTTGTCGAGGATGAGGAGCACCTCGCGGTCGCCCATCCGCTCGAGCAGGGCCTCCCGGGGCGGCCGGTTGCCCGGTGACGAATCCTCGCCGAGGGCGCGGAGGATCTGCGACGGCACGACCTCCGGATCGTCGACCGGCGCGAGGTCGACGAAGAAGACCCCGTCGCGGAACTGCCCGCCGATCTCGGATCCGACCTGGAGGGCGAGCCGGGTCTTCCCCGTTCCGCCCGTGCCCGTGACGGTCACGACGTGCGAGGCCTCGAGGAGCTCGCGGACCCGGGCGCGTTCGCGGCGTCGCCCGACGAAGTGGGTGACCTGCGCGGGGAGGTTGTTCGGCACGGCCTCGAGCGAGCGCAGGGCGGGGAATCTGACGTCGAGTCCGGCGACGTCGAGCTGGAAGATGCCCTCGGCCTGCGACAGGTCCCTCAGGTGGTGCCGGCCGAGGTCGTGGAGCACGACGTCGACGGGCAGCTCGTGCTCCACGAGCGCCGCGGTCGATGCGGAGAGGACGATCTGGCCGCCGTGCGCCGCGGCCATGATGCGAGCGGCGCGATGGACGTCGAGCCCGATGTAGTCGTCGCCGCCCAGCAGCCCCAGCCCGGTGTGCAGTCCCATGCGGACCTTCGGCACGAGCCCCTCGGGCCAGTCGTGGCCCGCGATCCCCCGTTGCGCCGCCACCGCCGCGCTCACGGCCTCGATCGCCGAGGCGAAGGCCGCGAAGAACCCGTCGCCCTCGGTCTTGACCACGGTGCCGCCGTTGCCCGTGATGGCGTCGCGGACGAGAGCGTCGTGCTCCGCGAGCAGCGCCGGCCAGCGCTCGCCGGCCGCCTCGACGAGGCGGGTCGATCCCTCGACGTCCGTGAACAGGAAGGTGACCGTCCCCGTCGGGAGACGACGACGGCTCGTGGCAGCCGTGGTGGTCACACTCCGAGCCTGACAGGTTCGCGCCGAGAGCGCACGCCCCAGTTCGCGGTGTGTCGGCCCGGCGGCCTCCGGGCGCGCGCTCAGCGGCGCGTCGACGCGGTGACCGTGAACTTCGGGTTGCGTGCGATCTCCCGGGTCGGGCCGACGATCCGCTCGAGCAGCGGTCGGTAGCGCAGGTGCGAGTTCCACACGCACCAGAGCTCGCCGCCGGGAGCGAGCACCCGCGCCGCCTCGCCGAACAGGTGCGTCGCGATGCCCGTGTGCACCGCGGCATCCGAGTGGAACGGCGGGTTCAGCACCACGAGCCGCTCGCTCGCGTCGGGCAGGTGCTCGAGACCGTCGGCGCGCGTCACCTCGACGCGGTCGGCGACGCCGTTCGCGGCGGCGGTGAGGTGGGCGGATGCCGCCGCCGCGGCGCTCCGGTCG
>NZ_SDPL01000251.1 GCF_004135055.1 Agromyces binzhouensis
GAGCCCGGCCAGGGCGACCTGCGGTGCACCCCCGGCACCGGCGGCGAGTGCCGTGAGGACGAGGCCGCCGCCGATCCCGGCGAGCGTCGGCCAGGTCCGGGTCATCGTCGCCGGTGCGTGCATGGCCGGCTCCCTAGGCCGTCGCCACGCGTGCGGTGCGCTCCGCGCCGAGTCCCACGCCGAGCAGCACGATCGCGCTGGCCAGGTGCAGGAAGTGGTCGGGCGTGTTGAGCGCGAGGATGTTGGCCGGAGTGCCGGCGATGAAGAAGCCGACCACGCCGAGCAGCAGGTAGGCCGCGCCGACGACCGTGTTGACGGTCTTCGCCGCGGCGACGTTCGACAGGCCCGCGATGAGCAGCGCGGCGCCGATCGCGAGGTGGGCGATGTTGTGGAGCGGGTTCACGGCGAACACCCCGAGGAGCAGCCCGCCCTCGGTGGCGATGAAGTCCACGCCGCCCGTCACGGCGAAGCCGAGCAGGCCGACCAGGACGTAGACCGCGCCGAACACGGTCGCGGCGATGCGGTTGGGTGAGTTCTTCATGGCGATGCCTCCTTGTCGTCGCGCGGCTGGTGCCGTGCTGGGAGGGATTCGACGCGCCGGTGGGTCCGGATTGGATCGAGCGGCCTCCGGTCGGGGGACACGATCGGCGGCAGCCCGGCCGCGAACCGAGGGGTCGGGCGGAGCGCTGTGCGGTGGGCCCTGCCGATCGGGTTACAATCGCAGCGGACACACGGCGGGGGGCACGGTGGCTGCACGGACAGGGCGGATGCGTCGACTGGTCGCAGCGACGATGGCGTCTGCCGTCGTGGTCGCGGTGCTCGCCGCGTGCACCTCGCCCGAGAGCCCGGCCGCCGACTTCGATCAGGTCGAGGGCGACTTCGCGCCCGAGGTCGTCGAGCAGCTCGACGCGACCCTCGCCGAGGCTGTGCGGTTGAGCGGATCGAGCGGCGCGGTCGCCGGCGTCTGGGCGCCCTGGGCGGGCAGCTGGACCGTCGGCACGGGCACGGTGGACCTCACCGACGCTGCCGACCCGGTCACGTCCGCCACGCGGTTCCAGCTCGCCGACGGGACCGGCCAGCTGACCTGCGCGGTGATGCTGCGGCTGGTGGATGCGGGCGTCGTCGAGCTCGACGACCAGGTGTCCGGGATGGTGAACGGCATCCCCGGCCTCGAGGGCATCACGCTGGAGCAGCTCTGCCGCAATCGCTCGGGCATCGCCGACTACTACGGGCCGCTCCGCTCGCACTTCGTCAAGAACCCGACGCGGATCTGGCCCGCCAACGAACTGCTCGCGAGCGGCCTGGCCGCTGGCCGGAAGGGCGACCCGGGGACGACCTGGGTCGAGTCGCGCACCGGCATCCTGCTCCTCGCCGCGGCGCTCGAGGAACGCACCGGACGCTCCTGGTCCGATCTCGCCGAGCAGTACGTGCTCGACCCGCTGGAGCTCGAGGAGACCAGCCTCCCTGCCGCCTCCGACACGTCCTATTCCGACGCCCTCGGCGGCTACGCCGCGACGTACTCGGGCGGCAAGCCGGCGTGCGACGCGATCGTCGACGTCTCCGAACGCTCCAGCTCGATCGGGGGCACCGCATCCGGCGCGCGCACGACGCTCACCGACGCGAAGGCCATCAGCGAATCGTTCGCGACCGGCGCGATGTTCCAGGAGGCGACCGCACGTGACGCCTGGACGCTCACGCCGTTCGGCGGGGACGCGCCCGGCTGGCAGGCCCAGGGGATCGGCGCCCAGCAGTTCGGGCCGCTGCGCGGGGTCGCCGGCGAGTCGATCGGGGCGCTCTCCGCGATGTTCACGGACCCCGAGACCGGGCTGACGGTCGTGCTCGCGCTGAACAACTCCACCGGCGGCGAGAGGCTCGTCCGCGAGGCGGCGTTCGCGCTCGCCTCGATCGCCTCCAAGGCGGCGCCCGCCGAGGGACGCGACCGGCCGCTCGTCGAGCTCCCGTGGTCGCTCGAGCAGGCGACCCAGCGCATGACGGATGCCGCGCCCTGCCCCCTCCCGGCCGACGCCGAGGGATGAGACCTTGGACCCTGCGGCGGAGCGCGCACGGGTCCACAATGGCGCGGACGGGGAGCGGGCTCCGGCAGGGGGGAGGCGTTCGCATGTGCCGATGGCTGGCGTACTCGGGTGAGCCGCTCAGGGCCTCGGCGGTCCTGCTCGACGCCACCCACTCGCTCGTCGCGCAGTCGCTCGACTCCCCGCTCGGCGCGGAGACGGTGAACGGCGACGGCTTCGGGATCGACCCCTCCCTGTACCCGCACCTGATGGGGACCACCGACTCGGAGGTGCTCTTCCACCTGGCGATCACGAACGGGCTCGCCGACGATCCCGTGTCGGCACTGCGCGCCACCGTCGACCTCGTCGAACGCATCGGCCGCGACCACGGCGTCATGTTCCCGATGCAGGGCACCGTCGCGGTCGCCGACGGCGCGACGATCTGGGCGCTGCGCTACTCCACGCAGGGCCGGTCGCGCACCCTGTTCCACTCGGCCGACATCCCGACCATCCGCCGGATGTACCCGGATGCCGAGCGGCTGGGCGAGTTCGGCGAGCACGCCCACGTCGTCGTGTCCGAGCCGCTCAACGACCTGCCGGGGCTCTTCACCGAGGTGCCGGAGTCCACGATCGCCATCCTCGACCGAGAGGGATACCACCATGAGCCCTTCCGAAGCGCAGCCTGAGCCCGCGGCCCCGACTGCGTCTTCGGCGGGCGAGCCGCCCGAGGGTGCACCGGCCCCGACCTCGTGGGTGGTCGTCGCGGCGCTCTCCGCCGCGCAGTTCGTGATGGTCCTCGACAGCACGGTCATGAACGTGTCGATCACGCAGGTCGTCGAGGACCTCGACACGACCGTCTCCGCGATGCAGGCCGCGATCACGTTCTACACGCTCACGATGGCCGCGCTCATGCTCGTCGGCGCGAAGCTCGGCGACGTGTGGGGGCGGCTGCGCGCCTTCGTGATCGGCGCGATCATCTACGCGCTCGGATCGCTCACCACGGCGCTGAGCCCGAACATCGCCGTCCTCTTCACCGGGTGGTCGGTCGTCGAGGGCGTCGGCGCGGTGCTCGTCATCCCCGCGATCGCGGCGCTCATCGCGGACAACTACGAGGGACGGCGGCGGGTGACGGCGTATGCGATGATCGGCGCCGCGTCCGGCGCAGCCGTCGCCGCCGGACCGCTCATCGGCGGATTCCTGACGACCTACGCCTCGTGGCGGTACGTCTTCATCGGCGAGGTCGTCGTCATGGCGGTCGTGGTGCTGTTCGCTCGGCGCATCGCCGACCGGCACGAGCCGGTCCGTCTCCGCATCGACGTGCTCAGCGTGCTGCTCTCGTCCGCCGGGCTCATCGCGGTCGTGCTCGGGATGCTGCAGAGCAAGACCTGGGGCTGGATCATCCCGCTGCAGTCGCCGGAGATCGGCGGCGTCGAGATCGCGCCGCTCGGCGTCTCGCTCACGGCCTGGCTGATCCTCGCCGGCGTCGGGCTGCTCGCCTGGTTCGCACTGCGCCAGCGGCGGCTCATCGACTCGGGCCGCGAACCCTTCCTCGACGTCTCGCTGCTGCACATCGCCCGCCTGCGGAGCGGGTTGTCGTCGCTCGGCGCGCAGTACGCCGTGACCGCCGGCCTGTTCTTCATGGTCCCCGTGTACCTGCAGATGACCCTCGGGCTCGATGCGCTGCAGACCGGGCTGCGCATCTTCCCGCTGTCGATCTCGCTCATCCTGTTCTCCTTCGCCGGCACGCGCCTGTCCACCCGCTGGTCGCCCAGGCGCATCGTCGTCGTCGGCCAGGTCGTGCTCGCGGCGTCCGCGCTGCTGCTGCTGGCGTCGGTCGACGAGGAGCTCAGGCAGGTGGCGTTCAGCGTCGGGATGTTCATCGCCGGCGCCGCGCTCGGCCTCCTCGCATCCCAGCTCGGCAACGTCAACATGTCGAGCGTCGGTCCGGAGAAGTCGAGTGAGGTCGGTGGCATGCAGGGCGTGTTCCAGAACCTGGGCTCGTCGCTCGGCACCGCGCTCATCGGCTCGATGCTGATCGGCGCGCTCGCGACCTCGTTCGCGGGCGGGGTCGCCTCGAGCGACCTGCCCGACGACGTGCGCTCCGCCGTCGCCGAGGCCACGAACGACGGCGTCGAACTCGTGCCGGCGTCGACCGTCGCCGAGATCGGCACCGATGCCGGCCTGTCCGACGACGAGGCCGCCGAGCTGACGCGCGTGTACGGCGACGCGCAGCTGCAGGCGCTTCGGGTCGCGTTCGTCGGGCTCATCGCCATCGCGCTGCTGGCCCTGCTGCTCTCGCGCGGCATCCCCGACGAGGTCGACGGCCGCGCCCCGCCGTCGCGCGGGGGGCGGAACGCGACGGTGCCTGAGGAGATCGAGGAACGACCATGACCGGACCCGCATTCGACCGTCGCCACACCGGACCCGAGGCTGCGCCCCGGCCGGAATCGTCCGGCATCCCCGACCCGGCGCCCCGACACGACTTCGCGGGACGGGCCGCGGCGGGACGCGCGGCCCGCTCGGGCGCCCCTCGCGGCTCGCA
>NZ_SDPL01000252.1 GCF_004135055.1 Agromyces binzhouensis
CTCCGCCGGGCCGGGCGCCTCCGCCGGGCCGGACGCCTCGACCGGGCCGGGCGCCTCGACCGGGTCGTCGCCGACCCGCGCCGAGGCATCCGCACCGGTCACGTGGTCCTCCTTCAGAGGCCCTGCGCGAGTCGGTAGTAGGCCTGGTTCCACCGTACTTCGCGCTCGAACCCGCGCTGCGTCGTCTCCTCGTCGATGACGAGCAGCTCGACGCGAGCCATCTCGGCGAAGTCGCGGAACACGTCGACGCCCACCGCGGTCGACATCACGGTGTGGTGCGCCGCGCCGGCGGTCAGCCAGGCGGCGGCGGAGGTCTGGAAGTCGGGCGCCGGCTTCCAGATCGCGCGGCCGACGGGGAGCTTCGGCAGCGGCTCGCGCGGCGGGACGTTCTCGACGACGTTCGCGGTGAGGCGGAACCGGTCGCGCATGTCGGAGAGCGCCACGACGACGGCGGGGCCGGGGTCGGCGGTGAAGACCAGGCGCACCGGGTCCTCCTTGCCGCCGATGCCGAGCGGGTGGATCTCGAGCGTCGGCTTGGCCGTCGTGATCGAGGGTGCGACCTCGAGCATGTGCGCGCCGAGGATCAGCTCGTCGCCGGGCGTCATGTCGTACGTGTAGTCCTCCATCAGCGTCGCTCCGCCGGGCAGGCCCGCGCCCATGACGTTCGCGACGCGCACGAGGATCGCGGTCTTCCAGTCGCCCTCGGCGCCGAAGCCGTAGCCCTCTGCCTGCAGCCGCTGCACGGCGAGGCCGGGCAGCTGGCGCAGCGCTCCGAGGTCCTCGAACGACGTCGTGAAGGCGCCGAAGCCGCCCTCCTCGAGGAACGAGCGCAGCCCGATCTCGATCGCCGCGCCGTAGCGCAGCGAGTCGTGCCGCTCGCCGCCGCGGCGCAGCGACGGCTCCACCTCGTAGAGCTCCTCGTACTCCGCGACGAGCGCGTCGATGTCGGCGTCGGATGCCGCGTGCACGGCGTCCGCGAGCTCGTTCACGCCCCAGGTGTTGACCTGCACGCCGAACCGCAGCTCGGCCTCGGTCTTGTCGCCCTCGGTCACGGCGACGAAGCGCATGTTGTCGCCGAAGCGGGCGAGCTTCAGGTCGCGGGATGCCGCGAGGCCGGCCGCCGCACGCTGCCACGTGCCGAGCTCGCGCTGCACGCGCGGGTCGGACGCGTGCCCCACGATCGTCTTCCGCGGCACGCCGAGGCGGGTCTGGATGTACCCGAACTCGCGGTCGCCGTGGGCGGCCTGGTTGAGGTTCATGAAGTCGAAGTCGATGTCGGCGTACGGCAGTTCGACGTTCGCCTGCGTGTGCAGGTGCGCGAGCGGCTTCTGCAGCGCGTCGAGCCCGGCGATCCACATCTTCGCGGGGCTGAACGTGTGCATCCACGCGACGAGGCCGATGACGTTCGGTGCGGCGTTCGCCTCGAGCGCGACCTGCTTGATCGCGGCCGAGTCGGTGAGCACGGGCTTCCAGACGAGCTTCACGGGCACGTCGGATGCCGCGTCGAGCGTCTCCACGATGGTGCGCGACTGGTCGGCGACCTGCGCGAGGGTCTCGGGCCCGTAGAGGTGCTGGCTTCCGGTGAGGAACCAGACCTCGTATCCGTCGAGCGAGGTGGTGAGCGGCGTGCGGGTCATGTGCGTGTCCTTCGTGCGGTTCCGGGTGCTTCGATGTCTGCGGGGTCTGCGGTGCCGGTCGGCGGATGCCTCGGGCGGAATGTCTCGGGCGCGTGGCTCGTCACAGCGCCTCCACGGCTGCCGCCTCGGCGGCCAGGCCGGCCGCGTAGCGGTCGAGGTAGGCGGCGAAGCCGGCGACATCCGTCGGGTCGGGCTCGGCGACGTCGATCGCCGCACCGGCGAAGACGCGCTCGTCGAGGTAGGTGCCCAGGTCGGACTCGTCGGCGTGCGAGAGGTAGGCGGCGAGCACCGCGATGCCCCACGCTCCGCCCTCCGAGGCGGTCTCGCCGACGGCGACCGGCGCGTCGAGCGCGCCCGCGAGGAAGCGCTGCGCGACGCCCGCCGTGCGGAAGATGCCGCCGTGCGCGAACATGCGGTCGAGGCCGACGCCCTCGCCGTGCAGCACGCGCATGCCGAGCGCGAGCGTGCCGTAGACGCCGTAGATGTGCGCGCGCATGAGGTTGGCGAGCGTGAGCCGGCTGTCGGGCGTGCGGACGACCATCGGCCGCCCCTCCTCGAGGCCCGCGATCGGCTCACCCGCGAGGTGGTTGTACGCGATGAGGCCGCCGGCATCCGCCTCGCCCTCGAGCGCCTCGCGGAACAGGGTGCCGAACACGGCGTCGCCGTCGAGTTCGACGCCCGCGGCGGCTGCGAACCGTCCGAACACGCCCGCCCACGCGGCGAGCTCGCTCGCGCCGTTGTTGCAGTGCACCATCGCGACCGGGTCGCCGGCCGGGGTCGTCACGAGGTCGAGTTCGTCGTGGGCGTTCGCGAGCGGATGCTCCAGCACGACCATCGCGAAGATGCTCGTGCCGGCGCTGACGTTGCCGGTGCGCGGCGAGACGGCGTTCGTCGCGACCATGCCGGTGCCGGCGTCGCCCTCGGGCGGGCAGAACGGGATGCCGGCGCGCACCGCGCCGGTCGGATCGAGGAGTGCGGCACCCGCCTCGGTGAGCTCGCCGGCGACCCGCCCCGCCGGCAGCACCTCGGGCAGCAGCTCGGCGACCTTCACGCCGGGCGCGCGGTCGGCGACGAGTTCGTCGTAGATGCCGATGAGTCGCGCGTCGTAGTCGTTCGTGGCCGAGTCGATCGGGAACATGCCCGACGCGTCGCCGACGCCGAGCACGTTGCGCCCCGTGAGCTTCCAGTGCACGTACCCGGCGAGGGTCGTGAAGCTCGCGATGCGGGGCACGTGCGGCTCGTCGTCGAGGACCGCCTGGTGCAGGTGGGCGATCGACCAGCGCAGCGGGATGTTCACGCCGAACCGCTCGCCGAGCTCGGCGGAGGCGGGCCCGGTCGAGGTGTTGCGCCACGTGCGGAACGGCACGAGCAGCTCGCCGTCGGCGTCGAAGGCCAGGTAGCCGTGCATCATCGCCGAGACGCCGATCGCGCCGAACGTCTCGGGCACGACGTCGTGGCGGCGCCGAAGGTCGGCGACGAGGTCGGCGTACGCCGACTGCAGGCCCGACCAGACCGACTCGAGCGAGTAGGTCCAGCGGCGATCGACGAACTCGTTCTCCCACTCGTGGCTGCCGACCGCGAGCACGTCGGTCGGGTCCTCGCCGACCAGGCAGGCCTTGATGCGGGTCGACCCGAACTCGATGCCGAGCGACGTGCGCCCCTCGAGGATCGCGGCGCGCGCGGCATCCGTGGTCATGGTCTCGCTCATCGTCGTGCGTCTCCACTCTGTCCGTAGACGTTCTGGTACCGGTCGTACAGCCGGTCGATCGAGTCCTGCGGGATGGGGATCAGGGGGCCGGCCTCCCGCGCCAGGTGCACGGTGCGGGCCACGTCCTCGACCATGACGGCGGCCTTGACCGCGTCCTTGGCGTTGGCGCCGATGGTGAACGGCCCGTGGTTCTGCATGAGCACCGCACGCGAGCGGTGGCCGCGGAGCGTCTCCACGATGCCCCGGCCGATCGAGTCGTCGCCGATGATCGCGAACGGCCCGATCGGGATCGGCCCGCCGAACTCGTCGGCCATCGCCGTGATCACGCACGGGATCTCCTCGCCGCGCGCCGCCCATGCGACCGCGTACGTGGAGTGGGTGTGCACGACTCCGCCGACCTCCGGCATGTTCCGGTAGACGTACGCGTGCGCCGCGGTGTCGCTCGACGGCGACCGGTCGGCGCCCGGCGTGCCCGGGATGACGTTGCCGTCGAGGTCGCAGAGGATCATGTTCTCCGGCGCCAGGTCGTCGTAGCTCACACCCGACGGCTTGATCACGAACAGGTCAGCACCCGGCACCCGACCCGACACGTTCCCACCGGTCCACACCACCAGCCCGTACCGGGTCAACTCACCATGCAGGCGAGCGACATCCGCACGCGTACGGGCGATCGCGACCTCGACGTCGGGCCGGAGGTCGGTGGCCGTGCCGCTCATGCGGTCGCCCCGATCGTGCTCGACCCGATCGTGCTCGACCCCGGGTCGATGCCCGCCGCCTCCACCGCGGCGGGCATCGCCGTGCGGGAGGCGAGAACGCCTTCCGGGCTCCGGGTCGCGCTGCGATGCCGACGGGCGGATGCTCCGTTCCGATCGGAGACGGCCTCGACCAGCGTCACGTGGCGCTCAGGCGCGGCATGCGGCATCCGGGACTCCTTCGTCTGCTTCGTTAGCGCTAACAATCACGATGTTAGCGCTAACGAAGCGTGGAGCCAAGCCCCTCGGCCCGTCGCGCCGCCCCCGCAGCTCGCCCTCCCGTGCGAACGGGAGGAGAAAACCGACGACACGCCGCGGACCCACCCTCGACACGCCGAACGCGAGCCGGAAGTTCCTCCCGACGGACGGACGGGCCCGGCGTCGGTCGGCGCGCCGGGGTCGGCGAGGCGGGTCGGCCCCGGCGAGACGGGTCGGGGTCGGCGAGGCGGGTCGGC
>NZ_SDPL01000253.1 GCF_004135055.1 Agromyces binzhouensis
GGGCGTAGGCGAGGACGCCCGGCTTCGAGGGCTCTCGGCCTGCGCCCGGTCCCACGCGTCGCCCGCGCGCGTCCGCCGGATGCGCAGCGGCGCTCCGTCGATCGAGTCGGCGAGCAGGTGGAACGGCGCGGCCTGGGTGATCTCGACCGAGACGACGTCGCCGGGTCGCGGGAGGTCGGACCCCGCGGGCACCTCGAAGTGCACGAGGCGGCTGTCCTCCGCGCGCCCGCTCATGCGGTGGGTCTCGGAGTCCTTCTTGCCCTCGCCGGTCGAGACCAGCACCTCGACGGCGGTGCCGACGAGCTTCCGGTTCTCCTCCCATGAGATGCGCTCCTGCAGGGCGATGAGGCGCTCGTAGCGCTCCTGCACGACCTCCTTCGGCACCTGGTCCTCCATGGTCGCCGCGGGCGTCCCGGGCCGGATGGAGTACTGGAACGTGAACGCCGAGGCGAAGCGTGCGGCCTCGACGACGCGGAGGGTCTCCTGGAAGTCCTCCTCGGTCTCGCCGGGGAACCCGACGATGATGTCGGTCGAGATCGCGGCGTTCGGGATCTTCGCGCGCACGCGATCGAGGATGCCGAGGAACTTCTCCGAGCGGTAGGAGCGGCGCATGGCCTTGAGGATGCGATCGGAGCCGGACTGGAGCGGCATGTGCAGCTGGGGCATCACGTTCGGCGTCTCGGCCATCGCGTCGATGACGTCGTCGGTGAACGCGGCGGGGTGCGGGCTCGTGAAGCGGATGCGCTCGAGCCCGTCGACCTCGCCTGCCGCGCGCAGCAGCTTGCCGAACGCCTGGCGGTCGCCGAACTCGACTCCGTAGGAGTTCACGTTCTGGCCGAGGAGGGTCACCTCGATTGCCCCGTCGTCGACCAGCGCCTGCACCTCGGCGAGGATCTCGCCCGGCCGGCGGTCCTTCTCCTTGCCGCGGAGCGCGGGCACGATGCAGAACGTGCAGGTGTTGTTGCACCCGACCGAGATGGACACCCAGCCGGAGTAGGTCGAGTCTCGCTTCGTCGGGAGGGTCGAGGGGAAGACCTCGAGCGCATCGAGGATCTCGAGCTGGGCCTCGTCGTTGTGACGAGCGCGTTCGAGCAGGCTCGGCAGCGACCCCATGTTGTGCGTGCCGAAGACGACGTCGACCCACGGGGCCTTCTCGAGGATGACGTTCTTGTCCTTCTGTGCGAGGCAGCCGCCGACCGCGATCTGCATGCCCGCGTGGCGGCGCTTCACGCCGGCGAGGTGGCCGAGGTTGCCGTAGAGCTTGTTGTCGGCGTTCTCGCGCACCGCGCACGTGTTGATCACGACGACATCGGGCTCCGCGCCGTCGGCGGGCACGTACCCGGCGGCCTCGAGGGAACCGCTGAGTCGCTCCGAATCGTGGACGTTCATCTGGCACCCGAAGGTGCGGACCTCGTAGGTGCGGGGCGCGTCCGAATCGGCGGCGACGGGCTCCGCGGTCGCGGGCATCGCCTCGTGAATGGTGCTCATGATCGCACCAGTCTACGATCCGTCATTCGGCGTCGTCGCCGTCGAGTGCGGCGGCGACCGCGCGCCGGACGAGGTCGCTGCCGTAGCCGCGCCGCATGAGGAATGCGGACAGCCGACGCTCGGCGACCCGGCGATCGAGCCCGCCCAGCTGTCGCGCCCGGCGCTCGGCGATGAGGAGCGCATGCTCGAACTCCACGTCGGGATCGAGCGTGTCGATCGCCTCGCGGGCGAGCTCGTCCTCGATGCCCCGGCGGCCGAGCTCGTGCAGCACCGCGCCGCTCCCCCGCCCTCGCCGGACACCGTGGCTGTGCACCAACTGCTCGGCGAGCCGGCGGTCGTCGAGGTAGCCGAGCCGCGCGTACCGCTCGATCCACTCCTCGACCTCGCCCTCATCGAGCCCGTGCTCGATGAGGATCGCGCGCACCTCCGACACCGACAGCGAGGAACGCCGAAGGCGCGAGACGATCAGCCGGTCGATGCGGTCGTCCCGCTCCAGGCCCGTCTCGTCGACTCCGTCGCCCTCGTCCGCCGGGGGACGCGGTCGCTCGGCCACGCCGTGGGCGGCACCCTCGGATCCCTCCGACGGCGCCGCCCATGGCAGGTAGGTGACCGGTGCGAGTCGCTCGTTCCCCTGCTCCGTCATCGGATCCGCCCGCTCAGGCGCCCTTGCGCTTCGACGCGATCGACTCGACGTTCGCCGGCGCCGCAGCTGCCGGGGCACCGGCGGCCTGGCCGATGCCGAGCTTCGCGAGGATCTTCTTCTCGATGTCGGCGGCGATGTCGGGGTTCTGCAGGAGGAAGTTGCGGGCGTTCTCCTTGCCCTGGCCCAGCTGGTCGCCGTCGTACGTGTACCAGGCGCCGGACTTCTTCACGATGCCCTGGTCGACGCCGTAATCGATGAGGCTGCCCTCGCGCGAGATGCCCACGCCGTAGAGGATGTCGAACTCGGCCTGCTTGAACGGCGGGGCCATCTTGTTCTTCACGACCTTCACGCGCGTGCGGTTGCCGACCGCGTCGGAGCCGTCCTTCAGCGTCTCGATGCGACGGATGTCGAGCCGCACCGATGCGTAGAACTTCAGAGCCTTGCCACCCGCAGTGGTCTCGGGGCTGCCGAAGAACACGCCGATCTTCTCGCGGAGCTGGTTGATGAAGATCGCCGTCGTCTTGGTCTGGTTGAGCCCACCGGTGAGCTTGCGCAGGGCCTGCGACATGAGTCGTGCCTGGAGACCGACGTGCGAGTCGCCCATCTCGCCCTCGATCTCGGCCCGAGGCACGAGCGCCGCCACCGAGTCGATGACGACGAGGTCGATCGAACCCGAGCGGATCAGCATGTCGGCGATCTCGAGCGCCTGCTCACCCGTGTCGGGCTGCGAGACGAGCAGCGAGTCGATGTCGACGCCGAGCTTCTTCGCGTAGTCGGGGTCGAGTGCGTGCTCCGCGTCGATGAACGCCGCGATGCCGCCCGCGCGCTGCACGTTCGCGATCGCGTGGAGCGTCAGGGTCGTCTTGCCGGAGGACTCCGGCCCGTAGATCTCGATGATGCGGCCGCGCGGCAGGCCGCCGACGCCGAGCGCGACATCGAGTGCGATGGAACCGGTGGGGATGACCTCGACCGGTGCGCGCTCCTCACTGCCGAGGCGCATCACCGATCCCTTGCCGAACTGGCGGTCGATCTGGGCGAGCGCGGTCTCGAGGGCCTTCTCGCGGTCTGCAGGTGATGGCATCGGTGCTCCTTCGTGGTGGTGACGGCTGCCTCTAGGCTGTCGTTCCGCGTGCCAGGCCGTGACCCGGCACGTCTCGCGACAAGGCGGTTGCGGTGTGTTCCGACGCCTCCGACCGTATGGTCGGCCACCGACATCCGTCGCCCGAGAGCGCTCGGCTGTGGATGGCTGCGTCATCCCTCCTGCTGTTGAGGAGCCTAACGCAGCATCCGAACGCATGTTCGATGCGCGCCCCGGCGTGTCGAACGCGTCTTCGGGCGCTTCAGCCGCCTATCGCGAGGCCCGCTCGCCCGGGTCCGGACGACCGACGCCGTGGCGACGCGCCTCCGGGACATCCGTCGCCTCGCAGAGGGCGAACCAGACGTCGCGCGGAGCCGCGCCCGCGGCCAGCGCCTCGCGCGCGGTGCGGTTGCCGAGCTCGACGAGCACGACGTCGTTCACGACGACGTCCCCGTACCCCGGGCCGAACTCCTGCTCGACCGCCAGCGCGAACTCGCTGCGTTTCACCGATGGACCTCCGGACGCGCGAACGGCCGGTCACCAGGACCGGCCGTTCGAGTGGATCTGTGGATCAGCGGACCATCATGTCCGCGTCGAACTCCGCCACCAGCTCGTCGGGGAGGCTGTCGGGCACCGACGGGGCATTGAGCCCCTCGAGCACCGCGATGCGGTCGCCGACCTCGTGCATGATCACGGAGATGGGAGTGTCGAGCGCGTCCGCGACGGACGCGAGGATCTCGCTCGAGGCCTCCTTCTGGCCGCGCTCCACCTCGCTGAGGTAGCCGAGCGCGACGCTCGCCTTGCTGGCGACCTGGCGGAGGGTCCGGCCCTTCTGCAGGCGGAAGTCCCTCAGCACGTCGCCGATCTCCTGTCGAACCAGAACCATCGGAACCTCCCTCGTCTCACCTGCGACCCCCGACCGGGGCCGGTACGGGGAGGTCAGTCTAGCGCCTCTTCCCGTTCACCGAGCCTACCCGTGGTCACTGGTGTTTTGCTCTGAACCCGACACCTGTAACAGGGTCTTCATACGGCGTATTCCCGGCCGCGGGCTCAGTGCGCGACGGATGCCGAGTCCAGCGCGTCGAGTTCGGCGAGCGCCTCCCCGACCGCCCGCGCGACCGCTGATCGCCGCACCGCGGCCCGATCACCCTTCACGCGGAGCTCCACGGCACGCGTGCCGCGCGACGACGCGACCCCGATGTACACCAGTCCGGGCGGGTGGCCTCCCTGAGGGTCGGGCCCCGCGACGCCGGTCGTGGCGAGTCCGAGGTCGGCGGGCCGACCGCCGACGGCGCAAA
>NZ_SDPL01000254.1 GCF_004135055.1 Agromyces binzhouensis
GATCGGAATCCAGCGCGGGCGCCGGCGGGCGCGCTCGGTCGCGAGGTCGGCGACGGGCGGCGAGGCGGATGTCACGGCATCCGTCGTCTCGGCCGTGGTCTCGTGCGCTGCCGCGCCTGCGGCATCGGCCGTGACGCTCGCGACGACCTCGTCGGCGAAGCCCTCGCGGGGCTCGACCCGGGCGGCCGGGTCGGCGGCGCGCAGCTCCTCCATCGGATCGCGGCGGTCCTCGTCGTCACGCATGTCGCTCACCCTCGCTCGCCTTCCTGCCGGACTGTCTCACCCATGCATGTGTGCCGCGGCCGCGGAACCTTGCACGGATCAGAAGGACAGCCGCTCGCCCCACGCCTCGCGGAGGCGCTTGCGCGCGCGCGAGAGCGCGGCATCCGCCCCCGACCGCGAGATGCCGAGCACCTGGGCCAGCGCCTCGCCGTCGAGGCCCTCCCACGCGTGGAGGAGGAGGATGCGGCGATCGCGTTCGCCGATGCTGTGCAGGGCGCCGCGCAGTTCGGCATCGAAGAGCGCGCTGAGCTCGGGGTCCTCATCGACGCGCGAGCTGCCCGCTTCGGGCAGGTGCTCGACCGGGAGGTCGACGGACTTGCGCCGGTGGTTGGCGAGCGTGAATCCCGCCGTGCGGTACAGCCACGGCAGCACCGCCTCGCGCGGCACGTCGGCGCGGCGGCGCCACGCGGTGGCGAACACGTCGGCCGCGAGGTCCTCGGCGTCCTGTCGCGGACCGCGGCGCGCGAAGTACTTCACGAGCGCGGTCGAGTGCTCGTGCACGACGAGGGTGAACCAGGCCAGGTCCTCGTCGGTGGCCGGCATGGCGGGCGGTTCCGCGGCATCGGGCATCGCCACCCCCTGGCTCGTGTCGGCGTCTGCGGCGTCGGTGCTGGCGATCCTCACGCCCTGCTTGTGTCGCGACTGGTGCGAGTCTTGCACGCGCCCCGGAGATCGGTCCGGACGCACCCCGGGCATCCCGCGATCCGCTCGCGGTCGCGCCACGCCCCCGCGAGGCGTAGCCTCCGAGCAGCACGGGCTCGCGTGCTCGTCTGCGTGGAGGGACGTGAGGGCATGGCCATCAAGGTGATCGTGGAGTTGACGGCGCACCCGGGTCGGAGGGACGAGCTCGTGAGGTGGCTCGACGACCTCGTCGCCTCGCAGGGCGCCGACCAGCCGGGGTTCATCGGCAGCACACGCTACGAGGTGCTCGGCGACCCCGACGCACTGGTCGAGATCGCGGACTGGGAGTCGGCGGACGCGCGCGCGGCGCACATGGAGCAGGCCGCGGTGTCGGGTGCCTACGCACCCCTGGCGGAGATGCTCGCCGCGCCGTTCCGTGTCACCGTCGTCAGCGAACTCGCGTAACGGCCCCAGACAGCCTGAAAGGCCTCGGCGTCTGTCGACTCGTCGGGGCCTTTCTATGCCGGAGCGTCCTCCGGTGGTGATCACGATCTTACGCCGATGTGCTCAGGATGCAAGAGATTCGTGACACTTGCTCATGTTTCTTGGTCGCGCGAGCGAACCGAACGCGGCCGCCCCCGCAGGCGCGTGCCCGACGCTAGACGTTGAAGCGGAACTCGACCACGTCGCCGTCCTGCATGACGTAGTCCTTGCCCTCCATGCGGGCCTTGCCCTTGGCGCGGGCCTCGGCGACCGAGCCGGTCGCGACGAGGTCCTCGAACGAGATGACCTCGGCCTTGATGAACCCCTTCTCGAAGTCGGTGTGGATCACGCCGGCCGCCTGCGGGGCCTTGTCGCCCTTGCGGATGGTCCAGGCGCGCGACTCCTTGGGCCCCGCGGTGAGGTAGGTCTGGAGGCCCAGCGTGTCGAAGCCGACGCGCGCGAGCTGGTCGAGGCCCGACTCCTCCTGGCCGGTGGAGGCGAGGAGCTCCGCCGCGTCCTCCGGGTCGAGGTCGATGAGCTCCGACTCGATCTTCGCGTCGAGGAAGACCGCCTCCGCGGGCGCCACCAGCGCGGCGAGCTCCGCCTTGCGGGCGGCATCCGTCAGCACCGCCTCGTCGACGTTGAAGACGTAGATGAACGGCTTCGCCGTCAGCAGCCCGAGCTCGGCGATCGGCGAGAGGTCGAGGTTCGAGGCCGACAGCGGCGTGCCCTTCTGCAGCGCGTCCAGCGCCTCCTTCGCCGCCGCGAGCACCGACGGGTCGAGCTTCTTGCCCTTGACCTCCTTCTCGTAGCGCGTGATCGCGCGCTCGAGGGTCTCGAGGTCGGCGAGGATCAGCTCGGCGTTGATCGTCTCCATGTCGTTCTTCGGGTCGACCTTGCCGTCGACGTGCACGACGTCGGAGTCCTCGAAGCCGCGCACGACCTGGGCGATCGCGTCGGCCTCGCGGATGTTCGCGAGGAACTTGTTGCCGAGGCCCTCGCCCTCGGACGCGCCCTTCACGATGCCGGCGATGTCGACGAACGACACGGCAGCGGGCAGGATGCGCTCGGAGCCGAAGATGCCCGCGAGCACCTCGAGCCGGGGGTCGGGCAGGTTCACCACGCCGATGTTGGGCTCGATCGTCGCGAACGGGTAGTTCGCCGCGAGCACCGTGTTCTTGGTGAGGGCGTTGAAGAGGGTCGACTTGCCGACGTTGGGGAGGCCGACGATTCCGATGGTGAGTGCCACGGGCGACCAGTCTACCGGGGCAGGGGCACCGGGCCCGTCGCCGGCGAACCCGCGACCTCCCCGTCCTGGCCGGGGAGGTCGTCGCCCGCCGGCTCCATCGCGATGGGCCGGGCCCGCGGCACGCGCACCGTGAGGTAGACGCCCACGAGCACGACGACGCCGCCGATGATCGCGGCCGGGTCGATCGGGCGCCCGAGCAGCAGCGCGATGACCACCGTGAAGACGGGCAGCAGGTTGAGGAAGACCCCGGCGCGGGCGGGCCCGAGGCTCGCCGAGCCGGCATTCCAGAGCGCGTAGCCGGCGACCGAGGGCAGCAGGACGATGTAGGCGACGGCGAGCGTTCCGCCGAGGTCGGAGGGCGTCGTGAGCCCGGTGAGCGCGATCACCGGCAGCATCGTGACGGTGGCGAACACGGCCTGCAGCGCCGTGGCGGTGATCGGCGGGGTCGTGAGGCGCCGGGCGATGATGGAGTACACGGTCCACGCGATCACGGCGCCGAGCACGAGCAGGTCGCCCGCGCCGAACCCCTGCGAGAACGCCGCGACCGGGTCGCCTCCCGTGAGCACGACGGCGACCCCGACGAACGCGAGCACGATGCCGAAGCCCTGGGCCCGCGACATCCGCTCGCCCAGCACGACCGCCGCGGCGAGCGCGATCGTCGCCGGGTTGATGGCACTGATGACTGATGCCGTCACCGATCCCGTCATCCCGATGCCCGCGTACAGCAGCAGCGCGTACCCGGTCAGGCCGAAGACCGACTGCACGAGGTGCCAGGGCCACTCGCGCGCCGCGGCACGCCAGTCGGGACGCTCCGCGATCCACGCCACGACGAGGAGCGGGAGCGCGGCGAGGGACCACCGCCAGAACGTCAGCGAGACCGGATCCACCTGCTCCGCGATGATCGCGGAGAACACGAAGTTGCCCGCCCAGAACAGGTTGGCGAGCGAGAGCACGAGGAACGCGCGGCGACGTGGCACCGGGGAATGCTACGGCCTCGTCGGCTGTGCGGACGCCGTGAGTCGCAACCTGCGCCTCACCGGCGGTTTCGCGGTCGGCTCGCCCGGGTCGACGCGGCGCGTCCGGACCGGACCGCATGGGTCGGCTCGAGCTCGGTGCCCGCCCTGAGGCGGCGGCGACCTCCGCCGCGTAGCGTCCACCTGCGGGCGCCCACTCGGGCGCCCGGATGCCTGTACGGCCGCCGCGCCGTCGAAGGGGGAACGGATGCCGCAGGACGGACGCGTCGCAGCACGGGGAGGCGCAGCGGCGCATCTGCAGGCCGAGCTCACGCCGATCGTGACGGTGGGGTCGACCGCGACGCTCACGGTCCGGTTGGTGCGAACGGATGCCGCGACGGCGCCGGACGCGCCGACGCCGGTCGACGGCGAAGCCGGGCGGATCGTGGCCGGCGGGCCGGTCACCGTGACGGTCGTCCCCCGCGGCCTCCGATTCCTCGTGGGCGCACGTCGCAGCCGCCTGGTCCGCCTGCCCTCCGGCACGGCCGCGGAGGCGCGGTTCACCATGCTCGCCGTCGATCGCGGCCCCGCGGAGGTGACGGTGCTCGTGCGCGGCGACGGGGAGCTGCCGCTCGCGACGGTGCGACTCACGAGCGAGGTCGTCGGTTCGGACGACCACGGCCAGGCCGGCCTGGCGCGCGCATCCGCTCGGATCGCGACGGCCGACCCGCTGATCACGTGCCGTCCGACGCTTCGGATCGACGAGGAGATCGCCCGGGGCCGCTCGATCCTGCACGCCGCCCTGAGCGTGGGCGACGAGTCGCACCGCTTCCGGATCCGCCTCGCCGACAAGGCGCGGCTCGTGGCGGACGTGCGCGCCTCCCTCGCCCGGGCGAAGGAGGTCGGCGCGGACCTGCCCGCCGCCGAGCGCGCGGACGCGGTCGAGCG
>NZ_SDPL01000255.1 GCF_004135055.1 Agromyces binzhouensis
CCCGCCGACCCCGCCCCCGAGACCGCCGACGCGCGCGCCGCCGCACGCGCCCGGGTCCGCGACCAGCCCTCGGTGCTCACCGCACTCCGCACCCCCCGGTTGCTCACCCGCGAGGTGCTCGCGGGCCTCGTCGTCGCGCTCGCCCTGATCCCCGAGGCGATCTCGTTCTCGATCATCGCCGGCGTCGACCCGCGGGTCGGCCTCTTCTCGTCGTTCGTGATGGCGGTGTCGATCGCATTCCTCGGCGGGCGTCCGGCGATGATCACGGCCGCCACGGGCGCCGTCGCGCTCGTCATCGCGCCCGTCGCGCGTGACTACGGCATGGACTACTTCATCGCGACCGTGATCCTCGCGGGCGTGTTCCAGCTCGTGCTCGGGGCCCTGGGCGTGGCGAAGCTCATGCGCTTCATCCCGCGGAGCGTCATGGTCGGATTCGTCAACTCGCTCGCGATCCTGATCTTCGCCGCACAGCTCCCGCACCTCGTCGGGGTGCCCTGGCTCGTCTACCCGCTGGTCGCGGCCGGACTCGTGATCATGGTCGGCGTACCGCGGCTCACGAAGGCCGTGCCCGCGCCGCTCATCGCGATCGTCGTCCTCACGGTCGTCGTCGTCGCGGCCGGCTGGCAGGTGCCCACCGTCGGCGACGAGGGCGAGCTGCCCGAGAGCCTGCCCGAGTTGTTCATCCCGGACGTGCCGCTCACGTGGGAGACCTTCGCGACCATCGCGCCGTTCGCGCTCGCGATGGCCCTCGTCGGGCTCCTCGAGTCGCTCATGACGGCGAAGCTCGTCGACGACATCACCGACACCCGCTCGCGCAAGACGCGCGAGGCGCTCGGCCAGGGCGTCGCCAACATGCTCTCCGGCCTCTTCGGCGGCATGGGCGGCTGCGCCATGATCGGCCAGACGATGATCAACGTGAAGGTGTCGGGCGCGCGGACGCGCATCTCGACGTTCCTCGCGGGCGTCTTCCTGCTCGTGCTCGTCGTCGGACTCGGCGACCTCGTCGCGATCATGCCGATGGCCGCGCTCGTCGCCGTCATGATCATGGTCTCGGTCGCGACCTTCGACTGGCACTCGGTCCGCTGGTCGACGCTCAAGCGGATGCCGAAGTCGGAGACGACCGTCATGGTGGCGACCGTGGTCGTGGTCGTCGCCACGCACAACCTCGCGATCGGCGTCATCGTCGGGGTGCTCGTGGCGATGGTCGCGTTCGCCCGTCGCGTCGCGCACTTCGCGACCGTGACCCGTCGGGTCTCGCTCGACGAGCCGGTGCCGACCGCGCACTACCGCGTCGACGGCGAGCTCTTCTTCGCCTCGTCGAACGACCTGACCACGCAGTTCGAGTACGCCGACGACCCGGAGCGGGTCGTGATCGACATGTCGGGCTCGCACATCTGGGACGCCTCGACCGTGGCCGCGCTCGACGCGATCACGACCAAGTACGAGCACCACGGCAAGCGCGTCGTCATCGAGGGGCTGAACGAGGCGAGCTCGGCGATGCACGCGCGCCTCGCCGGGCAGCTGGGCGCCGGCCACTGACGTCGGGCGCGGGCGCGCACCGCGGAGACGACGAGAGGCGGATGCCACGCGGCATCCGCCTCTCGCCCGTTCAGGGGGTCAGACGCTCAGGTCGACGTCCTTCGTCTCCTTGACCAGCGAGACGCCGATCAGGGAGATGACCGCGGCGATCGCGATGTAGAGGCCGATCGTCCACGACTGGCCGGTCTCGCCGAGCAGGGCCGCGGCGATCATCGGGGCGAACGCGCCGCCGAGGATGGCGCCGAGCGCGTAGCCGATCGAGACGCCCGAGTAGCGCACCTTCGCCGGGAACATCTCGGCGTAGAGCGCGGCCTGCGGGCCGTACGAGAGGCCGAGGCCGAACGTCATCAGGAACAGCGCGACGAAGTACCAGACGATGTTCCCGGTGTCGATGAGGAACCACATCGGGATCGCCCAGAGCGCGAGGAACGCGTAGCCGATCTGGAAGGTGCGGATGCGACCGAGGCGATCGGAGAGGCGTCCGCCCCAGAGCGTGAAGACGAGCCAGCCGAACGACGCGAACGTGGTGGCGAGCAGCACCGTCGGCCGGTCCATGCCGAGCGCGGTCACCGCGTAGGTCGCGAAGTACGCGATCAGGAGGTAGCCCGCGGCGTTGTTCGCGATGAAGATGACGGCGGTGAGGACGACGTTCTTCGTGTTGCTGCGGAACAGCTCCTTGAGCGGGGCCGAGGACTCCTGCTTGCGCTCCTGGAGCTCCTTGAAGACCGGGCTCTCCTCGACCGCGCGACGGATCATGTAGCCGACCACGATCAGCACGATCGAGAGCATGAACGGGATGCGCCAGCCCCACTCCATGAACGCCTCCGGCGACATGGACGAGGTGATGATCCAGAGCGTGAAGGTCGCGAGGATCATGCCGACGGGCACGCCGATCTGCGGGAAGGCGCCGAAGAAGCCGCGCTTGCCCTTGGGGGCGTGCTCGACCGACATGAGCGCCGCGCCGCCCCACTCGCCGCCGGCCGAGAAGCCCTGCAGGATGCGGAGCAGGATCAGCAGGATCGGCGCCGCGATGCCGATCGCGGCGTACGTCGGCAGGAAGCCGATGAGCGAGGTGGACAGGCCCATGAGGATGAGGGTGAAGACCAGCATCTTCTTCCGGCCGAGCTTGTCGCCGAGCCACCCGGCGACGACTGCGCCGAGCGGGCGGAAGAGGAACGAGATGCCGATCGTCGCGAAGGCGAGGACCTGCGCGAGCGTGGCGTTCGCCTCGGCGAGCGGGGCGAGGAAGAGCGGGGCGAGGACGAGCCCGGCCGCCTGGGCGTAGATGAAGAAGTCGTACCACTCGATGGACGTGCCCACGAGGGTGCCGGCGAGGACCTTGCGCTCCTCGGTGGACATCCTCCCGGTGCGCGAGGATTCCTGGACGGTTGCGGTCATGCGAACTCCGTTGTTCTGTGCAGGGTGAATCGGGGACCGACGCGGGGGTGGTGCGCCGTTGCGGGTTTCCCGACCGATCGTTCGGTTGGAAATCCGAACATAGCGCACCACCCGCGGCGAACGGTAGCCCCCTGCGACGAACGGCGGTTCCTGCGCGACGAACGGATGGCGGTTCGAGCACGTCGACGTGTCGCTCGCTCGAATTCGAAGGATGAGCCGTGGCACGACCCCGTCTCGAGGCCCATCGCGCGCCTCATCCTTCGAACCGAGGCGCTCGCGCTGCGGGCCACGGGGCTCGCGTAGGGTTTCGCCATGCCCACGCCCGACTTCGTGCTCGAGCTCCGACGCCACGTCGGCACCGCTCCATTGCCGCTCGTCGGCGTGACCGCCGTCATCCTCCGCGACGGGCGGGTCCTCCTCGGTCGGCGCTCCGACACCGGCGCCCTCACCCCGATCACCGGCATCGTCGATCCCGGCGAGGAGCCGGCCGTGGCCGCGGCCCGCGAGGCGCTCGAGGAGGCCGGCGTGCGGATCGCGGTCGACCGGCTCGCGTGGGTGCACCAGGTGCCGCGCGTCGTCTACGGCAACGGCGACCAGGCCGACTACCTCGACCTCACCTTCCGCTGCAGCTGGCTCGACGGTGAGCCGCACCCCGCCGACGGCGAGATGACCGACCTCGGATGGCACGACCCGGCCGACCTCGGCGCCGTCAACGCCGAGCATCGCCGCCGCATCGAGGCCGCGCTCGCCGCGGGCGACGGGCCGGCGCGGTTCGAGGTCGACTGAACGCCCTCGACGCCATCGGCGCCCGCGTGACGAGCGCGTACCGCGGTCCGCCGGATCAGTCCTCGAACGCGAGCAGGGCGGCCCCGACGAGCGGCGCGTCGTCGCCGAGCTCGGCGGCCACGACGCGCACCTCCCGCGAAGCGGGGAGCACGGCGGTTCGGTGCGCCGCCGCCTCGACGAGGGGCAGGTAGTCGTCGGCGACCCGGGAGAAGCCGCCGCCGACCGCGACGGTGGTGACGTCGAGCAGCGCGGCGAACGACGCGATCGCCTGCCCCACGGCATCGGCCGACCGGTGCACGGCCTGCACCGCGATCGGGTGACCCGCGCGATAGTCGGCCGCGAGCGCGAGCCCGTCGGCTCCGATCCAGCCGTGGGCGCTCGCCCACCGGACGGTGGCCGGCCCCGAGGCGACCCCCTCGACGGTCGCGGCGACGGGGTCGTCGCCGGACGGCCGGCGAACCCAGGCCTGCCCCACGTGCCCGGCGTTGCCCGTCTCGCCGCGGATGATCCGGCCGTCGACGACGAGCCCGCCGCCGATCCCGGTCGACACCACCATCGCGATGCCGTTGCGCACGCCGCGCAGCGCGCCGAAGCGCGCCTCGGCGAGCGCGATGCACGTGCCGTCGAGCGCGACGTCGACGGGTGCGCCCTGCGCGAAGGGCTCGACCGTCGGCACGAGCGGCAGGTCGCGGATGCCCGGCATGTTCAAGGGCGACACGTGCGTTCCGTCGCCGAGGAGCGGGCCGGCCGTGCCGACGCCGACGCCGACGAGCCGGTGCGCCG
>NZ_SDPL01000256.1 GCF_004135055.1 Agromyces binzhouensis
GAGGGTGCGGGCGCCGGCGGAACCACCGGCAGGGTCGCCGCGATCGGCGCCGCCGTGGCCGGCGGCTCGACCGATCCGGTCTCCACCTCGGCGATGCGCCGGTGGACCGACGACACCACGACCGAGCCCTCGCCCACCGCCGAGGCGACGCGCTTGACCGAACCGCGACGAGCGTCGCCGACGGCGAACACGCCGGGCACGCTCGTCTCGTGCGGGAACGGCTCGCGCTCGAGGGGCCAGTTCGCCCGCTCCCCCTCGGCGACGACCTCCGGCCCCGTGAGGACGTATCCCCAGCGGTCGCGCAGGATCTCGGGCGGCAGCCACTCCGTGCGCGGCGCCGCGCCGATCAGCACGAAGAGCCCGCCGCACTCCACGTCGCGCTCCTCCCCCGTGTCGCGATCCCGCACGCGGATGTGCTCCAGCACGCCGTCGCCGCCTCCGCCGACGACCTCGGCGCGCGTGCGCACGGCGACGCCCTGCGCGACGAGCTGGTCGATCAGGTACTGCGACATGCTGGCGGCCAGCCCCGTGCCGCGCACGAGGACCGTGACGGATGCCGCGTAGCGAGCCAGGTGCAGCGCCGCCTGCCCTGCCGAGTTGCCGCCGCCGATGATCGTGACGTGCCGCCCCGCCATGCCCTGCGCCTCGATCGCCGAGGCCCCGTAGTACACGCCGGCACCCTCGAACGGCGTCAGCTCGTCGACGTCGAGACGTCGGTACGACACCCCGGTCGCGAGCACGATCGACGAGCAGCGGATGCAGTCCTCGGGTGCGACGCGCACGCGGAACCCGTCGCCGTCGCGCTCGATGCCGACCGCCTCGCGCGCGTGCGCGAAGCGCGCGCCGAACACCCACGCCTGCTGGTACGCCCGCTGTGCGAGCTCCGAACCCGAGATGCCGCGCGAGAAGCCGAGGTAGTTGCGGATCAGCGAGCTCGAGCCGGCCTGTCCGCCGATCGACTCCCGCTCGACGACGAGGACGTCCAGGCCCTCGGATGCCGCATAGACCGCCGCCGCGAGCCCTCCGGGTCCGGCGCCGACCACGACGACGTCGGCCTCCCCGTCGAGGGTCGTGGTGAGCCCGTAGGCGGCCGCCAGCTCGGCGTTGCCCGGGTCGCGCAGCATCCGGCCGTCCAGCAGCAGCACGACGGGGACGTCGGGCACCTCGCCCTCGACGCCGACCGCCGCCAGCCGTTCGCGCGCGGCATCCGATCCGGGCTCGAGCCACTCGTGCGGGATGCCGCCCCGGGCGAGGAGGCTCCGGAGTTCGTGCGTGCGCGGCAGGCCGGCCTTCCCGATCACCGCGACCTCCCTGGGCCGCAGGCCGATCGAGCGCTCCCATTCGAGGAGGAACTCGGTGATCGTGCGGTGGAAGTACTCGTCGGGCGAGTGCCACGGGCGGATCACGTAGTACTCCAGCTCGGCGGCGGCCATGAGCGAGAGGATCTCCTCGCGCACGGCGGCGTCGCCCCACTGCCCCCACTCGATGAGGCGTCCGCGGCGGACGTCGGGGAATCGGCGTCGAGCGTGCGAGAAGACGGTCCGCCCGTCGAGGTCGCCCGCGCGGTCGGCGAGGATGAGCGCGAGCAGGCCGCCCTCGTCGGCGAGTGCGTCGATGCGTTCGGCGGCCTCCTGCTCATCGTGCGCGGCCGCGACGTCGTAGTCGTTGCGGTAGCGGCGCTCGAGTTCGGTGACCACGGAGGTGCGCGCGCCGACGTCCCGTGCGACCACGAGGATGACCGGTCGTGCGCTCGTCATGCCAACTCCTCCTGTCGACACGCCGGGACCACCCATTCGGGTCGTCGACCGGGTACCGCCGACGCCCGCAGTGTACCCGGGCGCCGCGGCCCACGACAGGGCCGTGCGACCATCGGCGTGGCGTGCGGAAGCGTACGACGGCGGATGCGTCCCCGATCAGCGCGCCGCGGACTCCTCGTCGACCTCGTCCTCGTCCTCGTCGAGGTCGCGCGGCGTGAGGTAGGGGTCGGCGTCGCCCGCGTACTGCGCGCCGGCCGCGAGCGCCGAGGTCTCGGCATCGCGCTCGCGCGCCTCGCGGAGCAGCTCCTCGATGTGCTGTGCGTTCTCAGGGATCGCGTCCGCGATGAACTCGAGCGTCGGAGTCAGTCGGGCCGTGATGTTGCGCCCCACCTCGGTGCGGAGCATGCCGGTGGCGGCCTTCAGCGCGAGCGCCGAGTCGCGGCGCTCCTCGTCGGTGCCGTACACGGTGTAGAAGATGCTGGCGTGCTGGAGGTCGCCCGTGACGCGGACGTCGGTGATCGTGACGAACCCGAGGCGCGGGTCGCGGAGACCCTTGTCGAGGCGACGCGCCACGATCTCCTTGATGCGGTCGGCCAGCTTCCTGGCCCGCTGCGGATCGGCCATGATGGCCTGCCTTTCCGTTCCGCTCCGGATGCCGCGGCTGCGGCGTCGCCCGGTGCGGTCCCTTCGGTTCTGGTGGAGGGGTCGGGGCCCCGCTCATCGCGTCGACGAACGGGGCCCCGCACCGAGGGCCTAGGCCCGCGGCTTCTCGCGCATCTCGATGGTCTCGATCTCGTCGCCGACCTGGATGTCGTTGTACTTGCCGAGGCCGATGCCCGCCTCGAAGTCCGTGCGGACCTCGGTGACGTCGTCCTTGAACCGGCGGAGCGACTCGATCGCGAGGTTGTCGCCGACCACGACGCCGTCGCGGATGACGCGTGCCTTGGCGTTTCGCGTGATCGTTCCCGACCGCACGATGACACCGGCGATGTTGCCGAACTTCGAGGAGCGGAACACCTCGCGGATCTCGGCGACACCCGACTGCACCTCTTCGAACTCGGGCTTGAGCATGCCCTTGAGCGAGTTCTCGATGTCGTCGATCGCGTTGTAGATGACGTTGTAGAAGCGCACGTCGACACCCTCGCGGGCGGCGCGCTCGCGCGCCTTCACGTCGGGGCGGACGTTGAACCCGATGACGATCGCGTTGTCGATCGTCGCCAGGTCGATGTCGCTCTCGGTGACGGCACCCACGCCGCGGTGGAGGATGCGCAGCTGGACCGAGTCGTCGACCTCGATCTTCATCAGCGACTCCTCGAGCGCCTCGACGGCACCCGACACGTCGCCCTTGATGATGAGGTTGAGCGCCTCGACCTTGCCCTCCTCGAGGGCACGCGTGAAGTCCTCGAGCGAGATGCGCTTGCGGGCCTTGGCCAGCTGCGCGTTGCGCTCCGCGGCCTCGCGCTTCTCGGCGATCTGGCGGGCCGTGCGGTCCTCCTCGGTGACGAGGAAGGTGTCGCCGGCGCGCGGGACGCTCGAGAGGCCCTGGACCTGGACCGGACGCGACGGGGTCGCCGCGGCGACCGCGTCGCCGTTCTCGTCCGTCATCGCGCGGACTCGACCGTAGGCCGTGCCCGCGACGATCGCGTCGCCGACCTTCAGCGTGCCCGACTGGATGAGCACGGTCGCCACGGCGCCGCGCCCCTTGTCGAGCTTGGCCTCGATCGCGACGCCGCGAGCGTCCTTGTCGGGGTTGGCGCGCAGGTCGAGACCGGCGTCGGCGGTGAGGAGCACCGCGTCGAGCAGGTCCTGGATGCCGATGTCGTTCTTCGCCGACACGTCGACGAACAGCACGTCGCCGCCGTACTCCTCGGCCACGAGGCCGAACTCGGTGAGCTGCTGGCGCACCTTGGCGGGGTTGGCGTCGGGCTTGTCGATCTTGTTCACCGCGACCACGACCGGCACGTTGGCCGACTGGGCGTGGTTCAGCGCCTCGATCGTCTGCGGCATGATGCCGTCGTCGGCCGCGACCACGAGGATCGCGATGTCGGTCACCTGCGCACCACGGGCACGCATGGCGGTGAACGCCTCGTGACCCGGGGTGTCGATGAAGGTGATCGCGCGGTCGATCCCGTCGTGCTCGGTGTGCACCTGGTACGCACCGATGTGCTGGGTGATGCCGCCGGCCTCGCCCGCGACGACGTTCGCGTTGCGGATGGCGTCGAGCAGTCGCGTCTTACCGTGGTCGACGTGGCCCATGACGGTGACCACCGGAGGACGCTGCTGGAGGTCCTCGTCGGTCTCGTCCTCGAGCTCCTGGTCGAGGTCGATGTCGAAGCCCTCGAGCAGCTCGCGGTCCTCGTCCTCGGGCGAGACGACCTGGATCTTGTAGCCGAGCTCGGCGCCGAGCACCTCGAAGGTGGCCTCGTCGAGCGACTCCGTCGCGGTCGCCATCTCACCGAGGTGGAACAGCACCGTGACGAGCGAACCGGGGTTCGCGTCGATCTTGTCGGCGAAGTCGGAGATCGAGGCGCCGCGGCGCAGGCGGATGACGGTGTTGCCGTCGCCGCGCGGGACGCTCACGCCGCCGAGCGACGGGGCCTCCCGCATCTCGAATTCCTGCCGCTTCGTCCGCTTGGACTTGCGGGCCTTGCTCTTGCCGCCGCCGCGACCGAAGGCACCCGCGGTGCCGCCGCCGGGGCCGCGACCGCGACCGCCGCCACCACCGGGGCG
>NZ_SDPL01000257.1 GCF_004135055.1 Agromyces binzhouensis
GCCGCAGGGCGAGACGGTCATGGCGGCAGGATGGCGTGCGCCGGCGCCCGCGTGCGCGCAGCGGGCGGCACCTCCCCCGCACCGCCGCTCCCCGCCGGTGTGGAGGAGGGGAGCGCGGACGCTCAGCCGGTCTGCTGCGTGGCGAGGAACCGGAGGTCGCGCGCCTGCACCTGCCAGAAGACGCCCGCGCCGGTGGCGAGGTCGCCGTCGGACGTGAGGATCCTCAGGTCGCGCAGGCTGTTCGCTCCGTCGACCTGGATGCCCGACGGCGGCCCGTCGCGGGACTCGACCGGCGTGCCCAGCTCCTGCACCGTCAGTCGGGTGTCCGACTCGGACGTCTGCGTCAGGGTTCCGACGGTGCGGGAGTCCAGCCACGCGACGTCGAGCGGCGTGCCGCCCGATGCCCCGAGTTCGAGCGTGACCGGTCCCAGCTCGACCGGGACGCCGTCCTCGCCGCGCACCACCGACGCCGCGACGAGGCGGGTGCGGGAGCCGTCGACGAGCAGTGCCACCATGCGCGTGCCGTCGCGTGAGAGCTGGAGCGACACGATCCGGTCGGCGTTCCACGGCACGCCGATCTGGCCGCTCGATCCGTCCTCCGCGAACCAGGCGAGCTCGTCGGGAGCGTCGCGGGGCACGGACCACACGGTCCCGTCGACGTCCAGTGCGGGCGTGATGAGCCCGTCGCGGGGATCCAGGAGCACGGCGTCGGCGCCCGATCGCACGAGGTGCACGCCGTCGTCCGCGAGCACCGCAGCGGCCGCCGCTCCCGACCCGAGCGCGGCGCCCGACGGGCCGAGCGCCACGACCTGGTCGGACACGCCGTCGATCGGGGTCACCTGGTCGCCCGCCGACGACAGGTACCCGAAGCTCTCGCCGTCGTAGACGGCCGGGCGCGCATCCACCCGCAGCGTCCGCTCCGGCAGGTCCGACGTCTCGGGGGCGCTGAGCGGAACCCCGTTCAGGGTGAGCGAGACGTCGTCGACGTTCCGGACGGGCGCGAGGCTCTGCTCGAGCTGGTAGCGCATGAGCTGGATGGTCCGCAGGTTGTCGAACGCCGCCCCGGCCAGGTCGACCTCCGCGGTCCCGCCGGTGACGGGAACCGTCGACTGCCCGAGTTCGACGTCCTCCGGGAACGCGGATGCCACGCCCGGAGCGAGCCATTCGACGGGTCCGGCGAGCAGCGCCCGGACGATGCTCGTCTGGAGGGAGTCGCGGCCGGCGAACCAGCGCACGTCGGGGACGATGTACCTGAACTGCGGATCGAAGAACGCGAGGCTGTAGTCGCGGTAGACGAGGCCGAAGCTGGTCTCGTCGATGAGCACGCCCGGCGGGGCGAGCGAGATCCGCCACTGCTCGTCGACCTGCTCGAAGCGGTACTCGAGTTGCACGGGCTCGGTCGAGCCGGCGGCGATGTACTGGCCGTTCTCGGCGAGGCTCGCCTGCGGGACGACCCGCATCCGGATGAGGTCGTCGCCGAGCTGGGTGTACGAGCGATCGGCGAGCACGTCGATCGACACCGCGGCGCCCGACTCCCACTCGTCCGCGAACGTGGGCGTGAGGAACTGGCGGGCGATCTCGTAGTTGCCGCTGGGACTCGCGGCGGCGTCGATGAAGCCCTCGAGGATCTGCTGCTGGGTGGCGTCCTCACGAGGCCCGCGGGGAAGGACGTCGACGTCGACGGGCTGCTCCGTCGCTTCGGGGTTGCCCTGGTTGACGACGCCGCTCGTGGGGATCGACACGCACCCGGCGAGCGCCGCGACGAGCGCCGCGGCGGCGATCGCCGCCAGCACGCGACGCGCACGGGATGGGCGGCTAGGCATCGCTGACCTCCTGGATCGCGGCGCCGTCGTCGACGCGCGGTGCGTCGCCGGCCGGGCCGACCGCGTCGGGATCCGCCGGCTCGAGCGGAAGCGGCGGGACGACCGTCCGGGAGTCGTCGTGCACGCGCGGCAGGACGAGGCGGAAGACCGTCCCCCGGCCCTCCCGCGACCAGACGTCGAGCGTGCCGCCGTGGGCGACCGCGTCCTCGAGCGAGATCGCCAGCCCGAGGCCGGTCCCCCCGATGGTCCGACGTCGACTCGGGTCCGCCCGCCAGAAGCGATCGAAGACCCGCAGGGCCGCCTCCTCGGACATGCCGAGTCCGTAGTCGCGGACGGAGAGCGCCACCGCGGTCGCGTTCGAGTCGACCGCCACGACGATCGGGCGGCCCTCCCCGTGCTCGATCGCGTTGCCGATCAGGTTGCGCACGATGCGACGGATGCGGCGGGGATCGACCTCCGCGTCGAGGTGCCCTCCGGGCGCCTCGAGGCGGAGGTCGCTGCCGCGCTCGTGGGCGAGCGACTGCATCGACTCCACGGATTCGGCGGCGAGGTTCACCAGGTTGGTCGGCTCGGTCTCGAGCTCGACCGAACCCGCGTCGTACCGGCTGATCTCGAGCAGGTCGGCGAGCAGCGTCTCGAAGCGCTCCGTCTGGGTCTTGAGGAGCTCCGCGGTCCTGGCGGTCGCGGGCGGGAAGTCCTCGCGCTGGGCGTAGAGCACCTCGCCCGCGAGCCGGATGGTCGTGAGCGGCGTGCGCAGCTCGTGCGAGACGTCGCTCACGAAGCGCTGCTGCATGACCGACAGCTCGGCGAGCTCCCGGATGCGTGCCTGGAGGGTGTCCGCCATGCCGTTGAACGATTCCGCGAGCGCGGCCAGCTCGTCCTCCCCCTTGGCGGGCAGCCGCACGCCGAGGTCCCCCGCGGCGAGTCGCCGGCTGGTCGCCGAGACCGCCTGGACGGGCTCGATCACCCAGCGGACCACGATGAGCGTGATCGCGCTGAGGAGCGCGATCAGCGCGACGGCGCCGATCGCGCCGGTGAGCTGCATGAACGCGAGGGTCTGGGCGGCGTCCGCGAGGTCGTACCCGATGTACAGCTCGTAGCGTCCGGCGCCCCCCGGGATGATCAGGTCGGTGCCCACCACGATTCCCGGAACGGGCTCGTCCTCGCCGGCGAGCTCGACCGACTGCCAGTACTGGGTCTCCGGGTTCTCCTGCACGCGCTCACGGAGTTCGGGCGAGATCTTCCCGCCGAGGTCCGGGCTCAGGAAGTCCGGGGGCGCGAGCACGACCGGGGTCGTGCCGGGCGCACGGAACAGCGCGATGTCCGCGCTTCCGGAGACCCCGATCACCGTCTCGATCGCGGTGTTGGTGACGGCCTGCACGCTCGCCCGGTCGGCGGCGTCCGATGAATCGAGGATGCCCTGGGCGGCGGTGGCGGCCGTCGCCGACGCACCGAGCGCATCCTCGACCTGCGCCTGGAAGAGGTTCGACGCGACGGTGAACGAGATGGTGAAGCCGATGACGAGGATCGCGAGGCTCGACAGCCCGAGCGTGATGAGCACGGTCCGGAACTGCAGCGACCGACGCCACAGCGTGGAGAAGCGCCGAATGCGTTCGCGGAGCCATCCGGCGGCGCGCTGCGCCGGGCCTGCCGCGGTCGACATGGCGCGACCCGCCTCAGGTGGTGGCGCCGGCGCGGTAGCCCACGCCGCGGACGGTCATGACGATCCGCGGGTTGTCGGGATCGTGCTCGACCTTGGCGCGCAGGCGCTGCACGTGGACGTTCACGAGTCGCGTGTCGGCCTTGTAGTGGTATCCCCACACCTGCTCGAGCAGCATCTCGCGCGTGAACACCTGCTGCGGCTTCGAGGCGAGCGTGAGCAGGAGGTCGAACTCGAGCGGAGTGAGGTTGATCCGCTCGTCACCGCGTCGGACCTCGTGGCCCGCCGCGTCGATCTCGAGGTCGCCGACCGAGATCGTGTCGACGACCGTCTCGGGCGTCGGGCGGAGCCTCGTGCGGATGCGAGCCACCAGCTCCTTCGGGTTGAAGGGCTTGACCATGTAGTCGTCGGCACCCGACTCCAGCCCCTTGACGACGTCGGCGGTGTCGCTCTTGGCGGTGAGCATGATGATCGGCGTGCCGCTCTCGGCTCGGATGCGCCCGCACACCTCGATGCCGTCCATTCCCGGGAGCATGAGGTCGAGGAGCACGAGGTCGGGCCTGGCATCGCGGAACGCCGCGAGCGCGCCTCCCCCATCGGCGCAGAACACCGGGTCGAACCCCTCCGTGCGCAGCACGATGCCGATCATCTCGGCGAGGGCCGTGTCGTCGTCGACGACGAGTACGCGAGGCGTCATGCGTTCGTTCTCCGTGGGCTCCGGCGCGCAGGCCGGTCGGCGGTCCAGTGGCACCAGCGTAGCCGTTCGAGGGAACGCGTCGGCCGTGGGCGGCCTGTGGCAGCATTGTGGGATCCCCCGGGAAGGAGCACGACGCACGTGTCGGATCAGCAGTGGCATCCCCCCGCTCCTCCGGCGAGCACCGGCTACGGGCCGCCCCCGCTTCCGCCGGGCGTCGCCGAGCCGCCGCCGGCGCCCGGGTACGGCCCTCCGACGCCAGCCGGGTACGGCGCTCCGACCGG
>NZ_SDPL01000258.1 GCF_004135055.1 Agromyces binzhouensis
GACCGGGTCGGCGACGCCGACGAGGGCGGCGAACGGGTCGATCCCGGCGAGGCCGACGGCGACGGGGCCCCGGGTGACGGGGCCGAGGCGGTCGGAGCGCCGCTGCCGGTGATCACGCCCGAGGTGGTCGCGCGGGCCGTGGACCGCGCGCTCCTCAGGTACGACCGCGACGGCGACGAGCACTACGACGTGATCAGCGCGTTCATCAAGTCGGTCCGCGGCAGCGACGTCGACGCCGCCCTGCACTACCTCGCACGGATGATCGAGGCCGGGGAGGACCCTCGGTTCATCGCCCGTCGCATCATCGTCCTCGCGTCCGAGGACATCGGCATGGCCGACCCGACCGCGCTCGGCGTCGCGGTCGCCGCGGCGGACGCGGTGCAGTACATCGGCATGCCCGAAGGTCGCATCCCGCTGGCCCAGGCCGTCGTGCACCTGGCGACCGCACCGAAGTCGAACGCCGCCTACCTCGGGATCGATGCCGCGCTGGCCGACGTTCGAGCGGGCCGCGCGGGTCGCGTGCCGAAGCACCTGCGCGATGCGCACTACCCCGGCGCCAAGCGGCTCGGGCACGGCAAGGGCTACGCGTACCCCCACGACGACCCGATCGGCGTCGTGCCGCAGCAGTACCTGCCCGACCCGCTCCGCGGCGCCGTCTACTACACGCCGACGGAACACGGGAACGAGCGCGAGGTCTCCGCGCGACTCGCCAAGCTGCGTCGGATCGTGCGCGGTGAGCGTTGACCTGCCGCTCGTGGTAGGATCGTCGCTGGCCTGAAGCCAGATTCTCGCGTGCGGCTGCGCGGTCTCCACGGCGAAGGGATGCGACCTGTAGCCGGTCGCCCCGTGGCGAACCCCTCTGAACATCGTCTTTCCGGCGCCCGGCGCGCCCGGAACACACCGTTTGAGAATCCTCCGAAAGGACATCGTGACCAACCAGTCCCGAAGCAAGACCCGCCTCTCCCGTGCGCTGGGCGTCGCCCTCACCCCGAAGGCCGCCAAGTACATGGAGAAGCGTCCGTACGCTCCCGGCGAGCACGGCCGCACCAAGCGCAAGCAGGACTCCGACTACGCCGTGCGCCTTCGCGAGAAGCAGCGCCTGCGCGCCCAGTACGGCATCCGCGAGAAGCAGCTCCGCATCGCGTTCAACGAGGCCCGCCGCACCGACGGCATGACCGGTGAGAACCTGGTCGAGCTGCTCGAGATGCGCCTCGACGCGCTCGTGCTCCGCGCCGGCTTCGCCCGCACCATCTCGCAGGCCCGCCAGTTCGTCGTGCACCGCCACATCACCGTCGACGGCAAGATCGTCGACCGCCCGTCGTTCCGCGTGAAGCCGGGCCAGATCGTGGGCGTCAAGCAGCGCTCCGAGGGCACCGAGCCCTTCCAGGTCGCGGCGGCCGGCGGCCACGTCGACGTGCTCCCCAAGACCCCGGGCTACCTCGAGGTCGAGCTCGACAAGCTGCAGGCCACGCTCGTGCGTCGCCCGAAGCGCGCCGAGGTGCCCGTCACGTGTGACGTCCAGCTCGTCGTCGAGTACTACGCCGCCCGCTAGTCGGCGGTTCTCCCGAACGGGGTCGCGGTTCGCCGCGGCCCCGTTCGTCGTCTCCCCGCGGCCCCGACGTCACGCCCTAGACTGGGAGGACGCGTGCGCATGGCGCGGCGCGAGCACGAGCCCATCGAGGAGTGACACGTGAAGAGCATGCTGTGGTTCACCATCGGCGTCGCGGCCGGATTCGCCGTCGCACACCAGGTCAACCGCACGGCCCAGGGCCGTGAGTTCTTCGAGGGACTCGACGCCAAGGCGCGCGCGTTCGGTCGCGCGGTGGCCGAGGGCTACCACGCCCGCGAGGCCGAGCTGCGCGCCGCGGCCGACGCCGAATAGGCCCTTCCGCCACCCATCCCGCGGCACGCGGGACGTTCCACCATTCCCACGAACCAGAACGGAACCATGCAGACTGCCGAGATCCGCCAGCGCTGGCTGGACTTCTTCGCCGCGCGCGGCCACACCGTCGTCCCGTCGGCCTCGCTCGTGTCGGACGACCCCTCGCTGCTGTTCACGGTCGCCGGCATGGTGCCGTTCGTGCCGTACCTGACCGGTGTCGTGCCGGCGCCCTACCCGCGCGCCACCAGCGTGCAGAAGTGCATCCGCACGAACGACATCGAGGAGGTCGGGAAGACCCCTCGCCACGGCACGTTCTTCCAGATGAACGGCAACTTCTCCTTCGGCGACTACTTCAAGGAGGGGGCGATCACCGCAGCATGGGAGCTCCTGACCTCGTCGGAGGCCGACGGCGGGTACGGCTTCGACCCGGCCGACCTGTGGGTCACGGTCTACGAGGACGACGACGAGGCCCGCGAGATCTGGAAGCGGGTGGCGGGCCTCCCCGACGAGCGCATCCAGGGCCTCGGCAAGGACACGAACTACTGGCACACCGGCCAGCCCGGGCCGGCGGGTCCGTGTTCCGAGATCTTCTTCGATCGCGGACCCGAGTACGGCATCGACGGCGGTCCCGCGACCGACGACGACCGCTACGTCGAGATCTGGAACCTCGTGTTCATGCAGTACCTCATCGCGGACGTGAAGTCGAAGATCGACTTCACGATCGTGAAGGAACTTCCCAAGAAGAACATCGACACCGGCATGGGCCTCGAGCGCGTCGCGTTCATCAAGCAGGGCGTCGACAACATGTACGAGATCGACCAGGTCCGGCCGGTGCTCGACGCCGCGGCGCGCATCTCCGGTCGCCGCTACGGGGCCGACCACGAGGACGACGTGCGCATGCGCGTCATCGCCGACCACATCCGCTCCTCGCTCATGCTCATGAGCGACGGCGTGACGCCCTCCAACGAGGGTCGGGGCTACATCCTCCGCCGCCTGCTCCGCCGCAGCATCCGTGCGATGCGCCTGCTCGGCGTCGAGGGGCCGACCTTCCGCGAGCTGTTCGCCGCGTCGCGTGACGCGATGAAGGACGCCTACCCCGAGGTGGCGACGAGCTACACCCAGATCGAGCAGCTCGCGCTCGGCGAGGAGGCGACCTTCCTCCGCACGCTCACCGCGGGTACCGCGATCCTCGACGGCGCGGTCGCGAAGACGAAGGCGGATGGCGCGGACCGCCTCGCAGGCGACACCGCGTTCCTGCTGCACGACACCTACGGCTTCCCGATCGAGCTCACGCTCGAGATGGCGGAGGAGGCCGGCCTCGCCGTCGATCGCCCGACGTTCGACACGCTGATGGCCGACCAGCGTTCGCGTGCGAAGGCCGATGCGAAGTCGAAGAAGAAGGTGCTCGCCGACCTCTCGGTCTACAGCGACTTCCGGGCCAGGGGCGAGACCGTCTTCACGGGCTACACCGACCTGGTGACCGACTCCAGCGTCCTCGGCATCCTGGTCGACGGGCGCCCGGTCGCCGCGGCGACCGCCGGCCAGACCGCAGAGGTGATCCTCGCGGAGACCTCGCTCTACGCCGAATCGGGCGGCCAGGCCCCCGACCAGGGCCGCATCGTGGGCGACGGCTTCGAGCTCCGGGTGCTCGACGTGCAGAAGCCCGTCAAGGGGCTCATCAGCCACACGGTGACGGTGACGACCGGCGAGGTCGGCGTCGGGGTCCCGGCGACGAGCATCGTCGACGAGGACTACCGGCGCGGGGCGACGCAGGCGCACTCCGGCACGCACCTCGTCCACGCGGCGCTCCGGCAGGTGCTCGGGCCCACGGCGCACCAGTCCGGCTCGTTCAACAAGGCGGGCTACCTGCGCCTCGACTACGGCTGGAACCAGGCGTTGTCGGCGGAGACGCGCAGCGAGATCGAGGAGGTCGCGAACGGCGCCGTGCGCGAGAACCTCGAGGTCGTCACGCGCGAGATGCCGATCGACGAGGCCAAGGCACTCGGCGCGATGGCGCTGTTCGGCGAGAAGTACGGCGACGTCGTCCGCGTCGTCGACATCGGCGGTCCGTGGTCCCGCGAGCTCTGCGCGGGCACGCACGTCGCGCGCAGCGCCGAGGTGGGGATGATCAACATCGTCGGCGAGTCCTCGGTCGGCGCCTCGAACCGCCGCGTCGAGTCGCTCGTCGGGAAGGACGCGTTCCAGCGCTTCGCCGCCGAGCGCGCCCTCGTACAGGAGCTGACCGGAACGCTGAAGACGCGCCCGGAGCTGCTCGTCGACCGCGTCGGCGAGCTCGTGGCCAGCCTGAAGGCCGCCGAGAAGAAGATCCAGGCGTACGAGTCGAAGGCGCTGAACGACCGAGTGCCCGCACTCGCCGCGAAGGCGGAGCGCGTGGGCGACCTGCTGCTCGTCACCGAGTCGGTGGGCGAGCTCGGATCGGGTGACGAACTCCGTTCGCTCGCGACGGCCGTGCGCGGCAGGCTCGGCGACGCGGCATCCGTCGTCGCACTCGTCGGCGTGGTCGGCGGCAAGCCGCTCGCGATCGCGGCGACGTCGCCGGCGGC
>NZ_SDPL01000259.1 GCF_004135055.1 Agromyces binzhouensis
TCGGTGCACGCGGCGAGGGTCACGGCCAGCCCGCCGAGGCTCGCGGCGAGGAACGCGCGCCGCGGCATCCCCCCTGCGGGCCCCCGTGCGTCCATGTGCCTCAGGCTAGCCGCTCGGCATCGGGCAGCCCGGCACGCGGCGGCCGTGCCCGGGAACGCAGGGAATCCGGGGAACCGGCCCCGGTGAGGCCGTGAACCCCGGATTCCCGCTGCGTTCCGGGCGGGGATGCGGAGCGCTACGCGGCGAGCTCGGCGTCCGCGACGTCGAGCGCCGCGTCGATGATGTCGAGCCCGCGGACGAGGTCCTCCTCGCTGATGACGAGCGGGGGCGCGACGTGGAGCCGGTTGAAGTGCACGAACGGCCAGAGGCCCGCCTGCTTGCAGGCCGCGGCGACCCGGCCCATCGGCGCGGCGTCGGCTCCGGCGGCGTTGAACGGCACGAGCGGTTCGCGGGTCTCGCGGTCGCGGACGAGTTCGATCGCCCAGAACAGCCCGAGTCCGCGGACCTCGCCGACCGACGGGTGCTTCTCGGCGAGCTCGGCGAGGCGCGGGCCGACGACGCGGGCGCCCAGGTCGCGGACCCGCTCGAGGATGCCGTCGCGCTCGAACACCTCGAAGGTGGCGACGCCGGGAGCGCACGCGAGGGGGTGCCCCGAGTACGTCAGGCCGCCCATGAACGCCACGGTGTCGAAGTGCGAGGCGATCCGCTCGGAGATCACGACGCCGCCGAGCGGTGCGTAGCCCGAGTTCACGCCCTTGGCGAAGGTGATGAGGTCGGGCGTCACGCCGAAGTGGTTCACCGCGAACCACTCGCCGATGCGGCCGAAGCCGACCATGACCTCGTCGGCGATGTAGACGATGCCGTACTTGTCGGCGAGCGCGCGCACGCCCTGGAGGTAGCCGGGCGGCGGCACGAGCACGCCGTTGGTGCCGACGACGGTCTCGATGATGATCGCGGCGATCGTCGACGCGCCCTCGAGCGTGATGACCTGCTCGAGGTGCGCGAGGGCCCGCTCGGTCTCCTGCTCGGCCGACTCGGAGTGGAACGACGAGCGGTACGGATACGGCCCGAGGAAGTGCGCGACCGAGCCGTCGGACGGCTCGTTCCGCCAGCGGCGCGGGTCGCCCGTGAGCGAGATCGCGGTGGCGGTGCCGCCGTGGTAGCTGCGGTACATCGAGAGCACCTTGCGGCGCCCGGTCACCTCGCGCGCCATGCGCACGGCGTACTCGTTCGCGTCGGCGCCGCCGTTGGTGAAGAACACCTTGTCGAGGTCGCCGGGCGCGACCTCCGCGATGCGGCGGGCGAGCTCGCCCCGCACGTCGGAGGCCATCGAGGGCTGGATCGTCGCCAGGCGGCCGGCCTGGTCCTGGATCGCCGCCACGAGGTCGGGGTGCTGGTGGCCGAGGTTGAGGTTCACGAGCTGCGACGAGAAGTCGAGGTACGCGTTTCCCCGGTAGTCCCAGAACGTGGCGCCCTCGCCGGCGGCGACGGGCAGCGGGTCGATCAGCGCCTGCGCGCTCCACGAGTGGAACACGTGGGCGCGGTCGTCGGCGCGGACCTGCGCCTCGGCGGCGGTGTCGGGCAGCGCGCGCCGCGTGCCGGTGCGGTCGACGTACGACGCCGCGGTCGTGGCATCCGTCGTCGCCTCGTCGGCCTCGGTCGGGATCAGCGTGTCGGTCATGAGGGTCCTTTCGACCGGGTGAGGTGACGCGAACGGTCGTTCCCGGGCGCGGGATCGACCGTTCGCGTCATTTCGCGGAGCGGAGGGGAGGAAGGAGAGGAGAGGGTCAGTGGTTCTGGGGGAAGCCGAGGTTGATGCCGCCGTGGGTGGCGGGGTCGAGCCAGCGGCTGGTGACGGCCTTCTCGCGGGTGAAGAAGTCGAAGCCGTGGACGCCGTAGGCCTTCGCATCGCCGAACAGCGACTGCTTCCAGCCGCCGAAGGAGTGGTACGCGACGGGGACGGGGATCGGCACGTTGATGCCGATCATGCCGACCTGCACCTCGTTCTGGAAGCGGCGGGCGGCGCCGCCGTCGTTGGTGAAGATCGCGGTGCCGTTGCCGAACTGGCCGGAGTTGATGAGGTCGAGGCCCTCGTCGTACGACGCGACGCGGACGACCGAGAGCACCGGGCCGAAGATCTCCTCGGTGTAGGCGCGGCTCGTGGTCGGCACCTGGTCGAGCAGGGTGGGGCCGAAGAAGAAGCCGTCATCGTGGCCGTCGACGGTGTACCCGCGGCCGTCGACCACGACGCGGGCCCCGTCGGCCTCGGCGATGTCGACGTAGGAGGAGACCTTGTCGCGGTGCACGTCGGTGATGAGCGGGCCCATGTCGGGCTCGACGCCGTCGGTGCCCGCGCCGTTGCCGATCCTGAGCCGGCCGATGCGCTCGGTGATCTTCTCGATGAGCTCGTCGGCGACGGGCTCGACGGCCAGCACGACCGAGATCGCCATGCAGCGCTCGCCCGCGGCGCCGTAGCCTGCGTTCACGGCCTGGTCGGCGACGAGGTCGAGGTCGGCGTCGGGGAGGACGAGCATGTGGTTCTTCGCCCCGCCGAGGGCCTGCACGCGCTTGCCGTGCTTGGACGCGGTCTCGTAGATGTACTGCGCGATCGGCGTCGAGCCGACGAACGAGATCGACTGCACGACCGGGCTGGTGAGGAGGCCGTCGACGGCGAGCTTGTCGCCCTGCAGCACGGTGAACACGCCGTCGGGCAGGCCGGCCTCCTTCCAGAGCTCGGCGAGCCACAGCGCGGCCGACGGGTCCTTCTCGGAGGGCTTGAGCACCACCGCGTTGCCCGCGGCGATCGCGATGGGGAAGAACCACATCGGCACCATGGCGGGGAAGTTGAACGGCGAGATGACGCCGACGACGCCGAGCGGCTGCTTCAGCGAGTACACGTCGATGCCGTTGGAGGCGTTCTCGGAGAACGCGCCCTTGATCAGGTGCGGGAAGCCGGTGGCGAGCTCCACGACCTCCTGGCCGCGGAGGATCTCGCCCATCGCGTCGGAGAGGACCTTGCCGTGCTCGCGCGTGATGATCTCGGCCAGCTCGCCCTTGCGCGAGTTCAGCAGCTCGCGGAACGCGAAGAGCACGCCCTGGCGCTTGGCGATCGAGTAGCCGCTCCACGCCTCGAACCCGCGCTGCGCGGATGCGATCGCCTCGTCGATCTCGGCCTGGTCCGCGAGGCCGACCTCGGCCTGCACGGCACCCGTCGCCGGGTTGAACACGGGTGCGGTCCGCCCCGACGTGGACGCGCGCAGCGCCCCGTCGATCCAGTGTCCGAGCTGCGGCACGTCGGTGGTCGCGGCGGGCGATGAGGCGGTCTCGGTGAGGCTCATGGCAGTCCTTCGGGGAGTCGTGACGACGGATGCCTCGGCACCGCGTCGCAGGGTGGCGTGCCGGCTCGAACCTCGGGATCGGACAGATCGACCGACGTCGTCTAAGCTGGCGTTTCCCCAGTCTTACAGAGGCAGAGAGGCCGAACCGATGCCAGAGCGTCGCGAAGACGAAGCAGATCGAACGGATCGTCCGAGCCTGGCCCCGACGGCTCAGGCCACGGATGACGCGCTGCCCACGGTCCGCGAGATCCTCGCGCTCGACGCGGTCGCGGCGGGTGTGCCGGAGGTCCTGGTCGGCGACGCCGCGCTCGACGCGCGCGTGCGCTGGGTCCACGTCTCGGACAGTGCGGGCGTGGCGCGCCTGCTCGACGGCGGCGAGCTGCTGCTCTCCACCGGGTCGGGCTGGCCGACCGAGCCCGAGGAGTTGCGAGCCTTCATCGCGGGGCTCGTCGAGGTCGGCGTCTCGGGGCTCGTGCTCGAGCTCGGCGCGCACTACCGGTACGTCCCGGCGGTCGTGCACCGGGCCGCGGCCCAGCACGGGCTGGCGCTCGCGGCGCTCCACCGCGAGGTGAAGTTCGTCGGGCTGACGCAGGCGGTGCACCGGCGGATCATCTCCGAGCAGACTGCGGCGCTGCACGCCCGCGACGAGGTGCGGGAGCGCTTCACGGCGCTCGCCCTGCGCGGAGCGCCGGCGGACTACATCGTGCAGCAGCTCGCGCAGACCCTCGCGGCGCCGGTGCTGCTCGAGAACCTCGCGCACGAGGTCGTCGCGGCCGACCTCCCGCCGGAGTCGGAGGAGGAGGTGCTCTCGGGCTGGCAACTGCGCTCGCGCGACGCGCACCGTCGGTCGACGCGCGGCACCGCCGGCGTGCACGGCGCCGACGACTGGCTCATCGTGCCCGTCGAGGCTCGCGGCATCCGCTGGGGTCACCTCATCGCGCTGCCCGGGCCGACGCATCCGGCCGGGCGGACCAGCGTGCTCGAGCAGGGCGCGATCGCGCTCGCGCTCGGACGCCTCGCGGACGGGGACGACGACACGTGGGGGCGCATCGGGCGGCAGCGGCTCGTCGAGCACCTGCTGGG
>NZ_SDPL01000026.1 GCF_004135055.1 Agromyces binzhouensis
CCGGGTCGGAGCGGCACCGCTCAGGAGGGCGGCAGCGAACCGCCCGGGGTGCCGGGGCCGTTCGGCGGAGCGCCCGGCATCCCGCCCGGCGGCGGATAGCCCGCACCGCCCGTCGGGATCTGACCGGCCGGATACCCGCCGACGATGGCCTGGGCGCCCGACGGCGTCGTCCCGACACCCTGGGCTCGCCGCGCCTGCTCGGCCTGTCGGACGAGGGCCATCCGCGTCATCTCGTCACGGTGCGCTCGCTCGGATCGCTCGATGCGTCGGCTGATCGCGGCGACGCCGGCGCCGACGGCGCCGGCGATGAGGGCGTAGATGAAGATGGCGAAGATCGCCGAGATGTCGAGGTACCCGCCGTCGCCGAGGTCGCGCGTCGGGAAGATGTCACGGAACGGATGCATGTAGGCGTCCGAGACGCGGTAGACGAAGGATGCGAACCCGGCGTCGGGGTTCGCGGCGAAGAGCAGCAGGAACACGCGGAGCGAGAGCGCGATCACGCCGATGAGCACCCAGATGTACAGGATCCATGTCGCGATCTTCAGCAGCCGGAGGTACCACGGCGGCTTCCATTCGGGTTCGGCGGCGGTGTCGGTGCGGCTCATCGGGCTCCCCCTTCACCCTCGCGGTCGCGAGGCGACCCGCCCAGCCAACCGCGCCGGCGGCTGCGACGCAAGGGACGTGGGTCCCGGCGTCCGGTCAGGTCGAGGCGAGGAACGCCGTGACCCGCTTCAGGAGCAGTGCCGCCGCAGCCGGGTCGTAGGCGTCGAGCGAGGAGTCGGCGAAGAGGTGCTGGTCGCCGGGGTAGAGGAAGAGTTCGGCGGATGCCGCGGAGCCGGCGAGTTCGCGAGCGGCCGGCAGGTCCTCCTGGAAGAACTCGTCGCCCTCCTTGCCGTGGATCTGCACGGGCACGTCACCGGGCCACGCCGGGCCGAACTCCGAGATCGGGATGCAGGAGTACATGAGCAGTGCGCCTCGGGCGCCGGGCCGGGTCTGCGCGAGCCGTTGGGCGATCGTCACGCCGAACGAGAAGCCGGCGTGGACGAGGCCGCCGCCGAGGTCGTCGGCCGCGGCGGCGCCGCGCTCGCGGATCGCATCGAACCCGGTCTCGCGCGCGAACGCGAACCCGGCATCGATGGTGTCGAACGTGCGACCGTCGAACAGGTCGGGCGTGTGCACGGTGTGGCCGGCGGCTCGCAGCTCGTCGGCGAAGGCGCGCACGCCGTCGGTCAGGCCCTGGATGTGGTGGTAGAGCAGCACTTCGGCCATGTCAGCAGCGTCCTCCGGTCGTTGATCCACCATTCTGGCTTCTCCGGGCGCGGTTCAGGAGGCGGACCGCAGCTCGATCCGGGCGAGGGCGGATGCGGCCCGGCGGGCATCGGCGTGGGCTCGCGCGCGTCCGGCCGCGGCATCCGCCGTCGCCAGGTTGGGGCGGAACGCCGCCGACGCGACGGTCTCGATGCCGGCCCATCGGAGCCAGTCCTCGAGGTAGGGCTGCTGGAAGTCGGTGCCGAAGCCGGAGCCCCGCTCCGGGCCGTACACCGCGCTCGTGTAGACGACGACGGCGCGCTTGCCGTCGAGGAGGCCGGTGTAGCCCTGCTCGCCGTCGAACGAGAAGACGGTGCCCGGCTGGCTCACGACGTCGATGAACTGCTTGAGGATGTACGGGATCCCGTGGTTCCACATGGGGACGCTGAAGAGGTAGAGGTCGGCGGCAGCGAAGCGCTCGAACGCGAGCCGGCTGCGATGCCAGGCGGTCTCCTGCGGGCCGACGGGCGTCTCGCCCGCGAAGATCCGCATCTTCGCGCCGGCGCCGTCGGGGCCGAACGAGGGGAGCGTGCCGTCCCACAGGTCCCAGGTCTGGATCTCGACCTCGGGGCGCTCGGCGCGGAACGCGTCGAGGACGGTGTCCGCGAGTGCGAGCGATTCGGATGCCTCGCCGCGGGGTGAGGCGGAGAGGTGGAGGAGCGTGGTCATGGTCGTGTCCGATCTGCGGCGCATCCGCCGCTGTCATTTATGTGCGTGTGCACGCTATCAAATACGTGTGCGCGCACGCAAATGAGTTACGCTGGGAACATGCCGAGCGATGCAGAACGTGCCTGGGAGGCACTGCTCCGAGCGCACGCGCGCCTGGTCCCGCTCTTCGACCGCGAGGTCCAGCAGGCGACGGGGTTGCCGCTCACGTGGTACGACGTCCTGTTGGAGCTCCACTCGGCCGGCGGGCGGATGATGATGGGGCAGTTGGCGGAGCGCGTGGTGCTCAGCCGCACCCGGGTGAGCCGACTGGTCGATGAACTCGCGCGAGCGGGCCTCGTCGCCCGCGAGGCCAATCCCGCCGACGGGCGAAGCGCGTTCGCGGTGATCACCCCAGAGGGCGTCCGCCGGTTCCGCGACGCCGCGCCCGCCTACCTGGGCGCCATCGACCGCGAGGTCGGCGGACCGCTCAGCAGGCAGGAGCTCCGAGCGCTGGCGACGACGCTCGAGAAGCTCGTGGGTCGTTCTGCAGGGTGATCCGCGCGACCCTCGGATCACGCGCCCTCCGGTGACGACCGGCACCATCCCGCAGTCGCGATCGCGCGCGACGGAGCGGTCATTCGCCGTCGCAGGTCCGATCCGCTGACGCCGGGAAGTCGGGTACGGGGCGGTCGGCCGCCTCCTGCGCGGTGGTGGCCGGGCCGTTCTCCCGGATGTCGCGGATGAGCCAGTCCATCTCGTCGATCTCGCGACGTTGGGCCTCGCTGATGCCGACGGCGAGCTCGCACACCCGCAGGTCGGTGTTCCCGAAGCGCTCCGAGCGGGTGATCGCGAGCGAGTGGTGCGGGATCATCCCGCGCATGAACGCGACGTCGTCGACAGTCGCCTGGGTCCGGTCCAGTGCGATCCCGCCGCCGATGAAGACCAGGCTGACGACGATCACGACGATGTTCGCCTTCGTGTTGCGGTACATGCCGAGCATGTACCCGAGCATGACCAGGCCCATCGTTCCGCCCATCGTCAGGGCCATGAAGGCGCGGCTCTCGCTGAACCGGACGTGGCCCCATTCCCAGGACCCGGCGAACATGGTCCAGTAGCCGAGGAACATCGCGGTCAGGATCATCGCGGCGAACCGCAGGTAGGGCTTCCACGCATGCCGGGGGTCGTGGTCGTCGCGCTTCGCGGTGGATGAATCCGTCGTCGCGTCGGCGTCGGAGTGGTCGGCGCCCGGCCGGTGCGTGCGCTCCTCGTTGGTCGACATCGTCTCGCTCCTCTCGGGCTCGCGGGTGGGGACCCTTCCATGCGAGCCGAGCGGCGCGACGACGGCAAGGGCGTTGCCGCCGGAGCGGCGCTCTGGTACCCCGGCCGGTACCGCCGCGCCGCACGGAACGGGCCCGTGGACGTCCGGAACGCCGCGTGCAGGAACACGGAAACCCCCGGCGAGCCGGGGGTTCCCGTTGCAGCTCAGGGCCTGGGGCCGAGCTCCGCCACGCGACCTATGCGGCCTCGGCCGCGGCGCCCGCGGCCAGCGGGGTGCGCGGTCGCAGCGGCACCGAGGGCGCGTCTGCGGAATCGAGCGCCTCGCCGCGGCTCCAGAGGAATCGGGCCGCGATCGCTGCGCCCGCTGCGAGTACGGCCAGCGACGACCAGGTGATCGCGAGTCCCGCGCTCGTGCCGAGCCATCCGGCGATCGGGTACGTCAGCAGCCAGGCGAGGTGCGACAGGGAGAACTGGGCGGCGAAGACCCCTGGCAGCTTCGCGGGCTCGACCGCTCCACGTAGGATCCGTCCCGTCGGGGTGACGATCGTCGCCATCCCGGCTCCGATCACGAACCACAGGATCGCCGTGCCGGCCCAGGTGATGACGCCGGCGGCGGTGAGCGCGGCGGCCGTGATCGTGGCGACCGACAGGAGTGCGGCGCCGGTCAGCATCACCGTGCGTTCGGTGATCCGATCGAGCACGCGTGGGAGCGTGAGCGCGGCGACGAGGGAGCCCGTGCCGGACGCGGCGAGCATCCAGGCGACCGCCGATTGCGAGCCGCCGAGTTCGTCGCGCACGTAGGTGACGGTGTTGACGATGACGATCGAGCCGGCTGCCGCGACGACCAGGTTGAGGGCGATGATGCCGCGGAGCCTCGGCGTGCGCAGGAACGTCCTGATCCCCGAGGTGGCACGGTCCCACGCGCCGGAGCGGGTGCCTCGGCGCGCGTTCGGGATGCGGGTGGAGAGGACGAGCAACGTGGAGAGGACGAAGCCGAGCGACGTGCCGAGGAAGAGCCAGGTGAAGCTCATGAAGCTGAGCGCGATGGCGGCCAGCACCGGGCTGAGCAGGCTCTCCATGGTGTAGGCGACCTGGGAGGCGGACAGTGCCCGCGTGTAGTCGGCCTTGTCGGTCACGATGTCGGGGATCACGGCCTGGAACGTCGGCGTGAACGCCGCGGAGGATGCCTGGAGGAGTCCGATCAGGACGTAGACGTGCCAGACCTCGGTGATGAACGGGAGCGCGAGGACCACTCCGGCGCGCACCGCATCCAGGGTGACGAGGAACGCCCGCCGGGGGAGCCGGTCGATGTAGGCCGCCGCGATGGGGGCGATGGCCACGTAGAGGACCATCTTGATCGTGAGGGCGGTGCCGAGCACCAGGCCGGCCTGCGGCCCGGCGAGTTCGTACGCCAGCAGGCCGAGCGCCACCGTGGTCAGCCCCGTGCCGAACAGCGCGATCACCTGGGCGCTGAAGAGGTGGCGGTAGTCGCGGATCTTGAACAGTCGCATGGTCTTCCTCCTGCGCGGACCGGGTCGGGATACCAGTTCCAACCTAATACCCCTAGGGGGTATTCCCGATCCAGTGTCGGAGATTTCGCCCGAGAGGCGCCTCGGCGCTGGGCGAGCTGGCGGATCGCAGTTGCGGGGAATACCCAATAGGGGTATACGTTGATACCCCACAGGGGTATTGGCCCCGGAAGGAGAAAAGATCATGTCCCAACCAACCGCGGCCGCATCACGGCGCCGCTGGCTCGGGCTCGCGCTCATCGCCGCAGCCCAGTTCGTCGTCATCATGGACACGTCGATCATCGGCGTGGCCCTCCCGGAGATGCAGGCGGAGCTCGGCTTCACGCCCGAGTCCCTCTCCTGGGTGTTCAACGCCTACGTGGTCGCCTTCGGCGGCCTGCTGCTCCTCGGTGGTCGGCTGTCCGACCTCTTCGGCGCACGGCGGGTGTTCCTCGCCGGGTGGGGCATCCTCGCCCTCGGCTCGGTGCTCGCGGGTGCCGCGACCGGCGTCGGCATGGAGATCGCCGGGCGTGCCGTCCAGGGTGCCGGAGCGGCGCTGATCGCGCCCGCCGCCCTCAGCCTGCTCATGGCGCTGTTCGGCGGAACCCCGCAGCTCCCCAAGGCGTTCGCCGTCTACGGCGCCGCGGCCCCGATCGGCGGCACCGCCGGCGTGTTCCTCGGCGGAGTGCTCACGGAGTACGCGAGCTGGCCGTGGGTGTTCTACATCACCGTCCCGATCGCCCTGGCGGTGGTCCTCCTCGCCCCGGGCGCCCTGCCGCGCGTGCCCGGCCAGCGCGGTTCCGTCGACGTGCTCGGCGCCGTGACCGGCACCGCCGGTCTCGCCGCGCTCGTCTACGGCATCGTCCGCGCGCCGGAGGCCGGCTGGGCCTCGCTCGAGGTGCTCGTCGCGCTCGCCGCGGGAGTCATCCTGCTCGGCCTGTTCTTCGTCGTCCAGCGGAAGGCCCGCCAGCCGCTGCTGCGCCTCGGGATCTTCCGCACCCCGCAGCTCGGCGCCGCCAACACGGCCCAGCTGCTCCTCGGTGCGGCGTGGGTGCCGATGTGGTTCTTCCTGAACCTCTACCTCCAGCAGGTCCTCGGTGCCGGCTCGTTCGCCGCGGGCGCGGCGCTCCTGCCGATGACCGTGCTCATCGTGATCGGCATGACCACGGTCGCACCCCGCCTGCTCGCGAGGTTCGGCGTGAAGCCGCTCATCATCGCCGGGTTCGCGCTGCTCGCAGCAGGCCTGGTCTGGCTCGGCTTCGTCCGCCCCGACGGGAACTACGTCGTCGACGTGCTGCCCGCCTCGCTGGTGGCCGCCTTCGGCATGGCGCTCGCGTTCATCCCGTCACTCGGCACCGCGATCGGGGTCGCCCGACCCGAGGAGACCGGTGTCGCATCCGGGCTCGTGAACACGAGCTACCAGATCGGCTCCGCAGTCGGCCTGGCCGCCGTCACGGCGCTCAGCTCGGCCGTGGTCGGAACGGGTACCGGCGTCGTCGCACTGACCGGCGGCTACTCGGCCGCCTTCCTCGGCGCCGCGGCCATCGCCGTCGTCGGCGGCCTCATCGCCCTCGTGACGCTCCGCGGAGCCAAGCAGGCGGGCGAGACCGGCGCCGCCCAGGACGAGCAGGTTCCCGTGGGTGCCTGATCTCGACCAGCGACGGGAGGCGCGGGCCGTTCGGCCCGCGCCTCCTCAGCGTCCGTGTGGTCCGATCGACCTACTGCCGGGAGGGCGCCGGTTCGGGGGTGCTGCGGCCGACGCGATCCCCGAGGATCGCACGCGTGCTGCTCTCGGGGCGCAGGTCGAGGCGGCGGAGCAGCTGCGCGTTCCCGGCGACGATGATGGTCGACAGCGACATCAGGATCGCGCCGACGGACATCGGCAGCACGAACCCGATCGGGGCGAGGACGCCGGCGGCGAGCGGCACCGAGATCAGGTTGTATCCCGCCGCCCACCACAGGTTCTGCTTCATCTTGCGGTAGCTCGCCCGCGACAGCTCGATCACGGAGAGCACCGATCGCGGGTCGTCGCTGGCGAGGATGACGCCGGCGGAGGCGATCGCGACATCCGTGCCCGCGCCGATCGCGATGCCGACGTCGGCCTGGGCGAGCGCCGGCGCGTCGTTCACCCCGTCGCCGACCATCGCGACCCTGCGGCCCTCGCGTTGGAGTTCCTGGACCTTCGCGGACTTGTCCTCCGGTCGGACGCCCGCGAAGTAGCGGTCGATGCCCAGATCGGAGGCGACGGACCGGGCCACCGCGTCGGCGTCGCCGGTGATCATGACCACTTCGAGGTCGAGCTCGTGCAGCGCGTCGACCGCCTCCCGGGACTCGTCGCGGATGGCGTCCGCGAGTTCGAGGGCGCCGATCACCACGCCGTCCTCGACCACGTGCAGGATGATCGCGCCGTGCTCGCGCCACTCCTCCGCGATCGGGAGTTCGTCCTCGCCCTCCTCGGCGAGCAGGTGCGGCCCGCCGACGCGGATCCTGGCGCCGTCGACGTTCGCCGTGACGCCGACCGCGGGCGCGGACTCGAACCCCGTCGCGGCGGCGACCTGGAGGCCCCGTTGCGTGGCCGACTCGACGATCGCACGTGCGAGGGGATGCTCGGAGTCGGTCTCTGCCGCCGCCGCGAGCGCCAGGACGTCGTCGGAATCTCGGCCGGACACGGTCTCGACGGCGACGACGGTCGGCTGGCCCTTGGTGAGCGTGCCGGTCTTGTCGAAGAGCACGCTGGTGACCGTCCGCATGCTCTCGAGCGCCAGCCGGTCCTTGATCAGCACGCCGCCGCGCGCGGCGCGCTCGGTGGCGATCGAGACGACCAGGGGGATCGCGAGTCCGAGTGCGTGCGGGCATGCGATCACGAGGACCGTGATCGTGCGCACGACGGCTTCGTCCGGGAGGCCGAGCATGCTCCAGACCGCCGCGGTGATCACGGCCGCGCCGAGTGCGAACCAGAACAGCCACGCTGCGGCCCGATCGGCGATGCGCTGCGCGCGCGAGGACGAGTTCTGGGCGTCCTCGACGAGGCGACGGATGCCGGCCAGGGCCGTGTCGTCGCCGACCGCGTCCACCTCGATGCGGATGCCGGAGTCGGTGGCGACGGTTCCGGCGACGACGTGGTCGCCGTCGCTGCGGCGGACGGTCTTCGATTCGCCGGTGATCATGGACTCGTCCATGCTCGCCGTGCCGGCGACCACCGTGCCGTCGGCGGGCACGCGTCCTCCGGGTCGGACGACGACGATGTCGCCGACGCGGAGGTCGGCCGGAGCCACGGTGACGGTCGTGTCGCCCTCGACGCGCTCCGCCTCATCGGGCAGCAGCGCGGCGAGCGAGTCCAGCGCGGAGGTCGTCTGCGCGAGGGAGCGCATCTCGAGCCAGTGCCCGAGCAGCATGATCACGATCAGCAGCGCGAGCTCCCACCAGAAGTCCAGCTCGTGGTCGAGCAGCCCGATCGTCGCGCCCCAGCTCGCGAGGAACGCCACGGTGATCGCCAGGCCGATGAGGAGCATCATGCCGGGCTTCAGCGCCCGGAGCTCGCTGACCGCGCCGGTCAGGAAGGGGCGTCCGCCCCAGACGTACATGACGGTGCCGAGCACCGGGGAGATCCAGGCGGCCCAGGCCCCGGCGGGCAGTTCGTAGCCGAGGAGCATGGCGAACATCGAGGAGAAGCCGACGACCGGGACGGCGAGCACGAGGTTGATCCAGAACAGCCTGCGGAACTGGCCGACGTGATCGCCGTGGCCGGCGTGTCCTCCATGCCCGCCGTGACCGGCGTGACCCTCATGCCCAGCGTGGCCCGCGTGACCCTCATGCCCCGCGTGGCCGCCGTGCTCGGAGTGCTCGCCGTGATCGCCGTGCTCCTCGTGCTGCTGCATCGAGGGGCCCGCGCCCGTCGACCCGGCGTGGTCGGCGTGGTCGGCGTGATCGGCGTGATCGTGATGCTCGTGCCCGACCCGTGCGGTCGGGTCCGTGTCGTTCCGTGCGCGCTCGTCCATCGTCTCGCCCTCTCGCGCCGCCAGGCGAACGGCGATCGCCGTTCGTCGGCGCCGACGAGAGCGATTATACCCCTATGGGGTACCGATGCAACGGTTCGCGCAGGTCTCGACGTGCCGCCTCCACGATGCTGCGCACCGTGCCCGCGGCATCGATGCCCGCGACGGCGGTGACCTGCCCGAAATGGCGGCCGACGCCCACGGCCTCGTCGCTGTCGTGGCGGGACCACTGGGTGGCCCGGGTGGCGACCCCCCACGCGGTCAGCGTCCCGCCGTGGATGCGGGCGGAGAACCCCGACTCGAATCGGTACTCGCCGGGATCGGCGGCTCCCAGGAGGTCGTGGAGGATCGAACGGGCGGCGTGCGCCCCCTGCGCCGCCGCGTCCTCCCAGTGGTCGACTCGCACGGCCGTGCCGTGGGACAGGATCGACGCGACGCCGCCCGCGGCGTAGACCCCGCGGAGTCCGGTCCTCAGCCGGGCATCGACGGTGAGGGCGCCGGTCTGCGCCCCGACCGACGGGCGACGGGCGAGCGTTCCGTGCGCGACGATGGCCACGTCGGCTTCGACGGTCTCGCCATCGGAGAGCTCGACGACGACGATGTCGGATCGCGTCGCGGCGCGGGCGACGTCTCGGCCGGTCCGGATCCGGATTCGATCGCGATGCCGGCGGAGCAGGTCCGATGCGACCGTCGGGCCGAGCTGGTCGCGCAGGGGGAGGGGTGACCGGGCGAGCAGGGTCACGTCGACTCCGGAGTCGGCGAGCAGCGACGCGGTCTCGGATCCGATCAGGCCGGCGCCGAGCACGGCGACGCGACCGCCGCTCGAGGGCAGCAGGCTGCGGATCCGCTCCGCATCCTCGATCGAGTGCAGTGGCAGGATCCGCTCCGCCCCGGCGTCCCCGTCCGGGCTGAACGAGTGTCGCCGCGGCGCGCTGCCGGTCGCGATCACGACCGCGGTGGGTGCGACGCGATCGCCCGAACGGAGGTGAACCGTGCCGTCGGCCTGGACGGCCGCCACCTCGTCCTCCAGGAGCTCGGTGCCGGCCGGGATCGGTCGCCCGAGCTGCTCGCGGCCGAGCAGGCCGGTCAGCACGCCCTTGTTGACCAGCGTGCGGTTGGTCGGGCCGGTCGGGTCGACGATCGTCACCGGCCCCGGCCAGCCCGATCGCACGAGCGTGTCTGCTGCGGACCAGCCGGCGGCGCCGGCTCCGACGATCAGCGCGTGTTCTGACGACATGATGACCTCCCGGTGCGGAATACCCCAGTGGGGTATATGGTTGTCGATCATACCGCATACCCCACCCCCCTATTGAAAGGATGAGGCGATGACCGTATTCGAGTACCAGGTGACCGGGATGACCTGTGGTCACTGCGAACTCTCCATCCGCGAGGAGGTCTCCGAGATCGCCGGCGTGACGAGCGTCGACGTGTCCGCCGTGACCGGCCGGCTCGTGGTGGGCTCCGACGCCGACCTCGACGACCAGGCCGTGCTCGACGCCGTGCAGGAGGCCGGCTATGTCGCGCAGCGGCGGTGAGCTGAGCCCCGCGCTCCGACTCGGGCTCTTCGGAGTCGGTCTCGCCGGCGTCTTCGGCCTCGCCGTCGCCGTCGGTCCGGTGGTCGTGCCCTCGGACACCGTCACCGCGTGGGCGCAGCGGGCCGAGCATGACGGACCCCACGGATCGGTCGGGGACGAGGCGTCCGAGTCGCACTCGCACCCGAGTCCCGACGAGGTGCCCGGGCTCTCCCTCGACGCCGACGGCTACCGCCTCGACGGCCTGCATGCGCCGGGTGAGACGGGCGACCCCGGCGAACTCGGCTTCCGGATCCTCGATGTCCACGACGACCCGGTGACGGACTTCGACCTCACCCACGAGCGGCCCCTGCACCTCATCGTGGTGCGCTCCGACGGCGCGCAGTTCCGTCACGTGCACCCCGAACTCGGCGCGGACGGCGTCTGGAGCATCCCGTGGGACTGGGACGCCGCGGGCGGGTATCGCCTCTTCGCCGACTTCCGGCCCGCCGGGCACGATCGCACGCTCACCCTCACCACGACCACGACCGTCAACGGGGTCCTGAGCGCCACGGATGCGCCCACGCCCGGCGAGCGGGTCGTGCAGGCAGGGCCCTACACCGTCGAGCTCTCGGGCGATCCCGTCGCGGGCACCGAGGCCGAGCTCGAGTTCACGGTCCGGCAGGACGGCCGACCCGTCACTGCGATCGAACCGTACCTCGGCGCAGCGGGGCATCTCGTCATGCTCCGCGTCGGCGACCTCGGGTACCTCCACGCGCACCCCCTCGACGAGGCCGACACCGTCGGCACGACCGACCTCGGACCGGTCATCCGGTTCGCAGCCACCCCGCCGACGGCGGGTGACTACCTGGTCTACGTCGACTTCCGGGTCGCCGGGCAGGTGCACACCGCAGCATTCACCGTCGTCGCGACACCCGGCGAGGCGGAGGCGGAACCCCACGCCGAGAGCGGCGACCACGCCGCAGGCCATTGAGCAGGACCGAGGAGGAAGGAACTCCGATGAACGAGAGCGCCCTGAAGACACCACCGCCGACCGAGGTGGTCGAACTGGACATCGGCGGGATGACCTGCGCGTCATGTGCGATGCGGATCGAGCGGAAGCTGAACAAGCTCGACGGCGTGACGGCCACCGTCAACTACGCCACCGAGAAGGCCCGCGTCGAGGTTCCGCGCGGGCTCACGACCGAGGCCGTGATCGCTGAGATCCGGAAGACCGGCTACACCGCCGAGGCCCCGGCCCCGCCGACGGCACAGGCCTCGGGCGCCCAGGGCGAGGGTGATGCCGAGGACGGCGAGCTGCGGACGCTCCGGCATCGGCTGATCGGCTCGGTCGTACTGTCCGTTCCGGTCATCCTCATGGCGATGATCCCGGTGCTCCAGTTCCCGTTCTGGCAGTGGCTCTCGCTCGCGCTCGCCGCGCCGGTCATCGTCTGGGCCGCGTGGCCGTTCCATCGGGCCGCGCTGGTGAACCTGCGCCACGGCGCCGCGACGATGGACACGCTCGTGTCGGTCGGGACATCCGCCGCGTTGCTCTGGTCGGTCTACGCGCTGTTCTTCGGCACCGCGGGCACGCCCGGCATGACCCATCCGTTCGAACTGACCGTGGCTCCCACGGACGGCGCCGCGAACATCTACCTCGAGGTGGCCGCGGGCGTGACCATGTTCGTCCTGGCCGGTCGCTACTTCGAGAAGCGATCGAAGCGCACGGCCGGCGCCGCGCTGCGCGCCCTGCTCCAGCTCGGCGCGAAGGACGTCGCCGTGCTGAAGGACGGCCGTGAGGAGCGCATCCCGATCGAGCAGCTCAGCGTCGGCGACGAGTTCGTCGTGCGCCCGGGCGAGAAGATCGCGACCGACGGCGTGATCGTCGAGGGCCGGAGTGCGATCGACCAGTCGATGCTCACCGGAGAATCGGTTCCGGTCGAGGTGACCGTCGGCGACCCGGTCGTCGGCGCGACCGTCAACGCCGGGGGCAGGCTCGTCGTGCGTGCGACGCGCGTCGGCGCCGACACCCAGCTCGCGCAGATGGCGAAGCTCGTCGAGGACGCCCAGTCCGGGAAAGCGCAGGTCCAGCGCTTGGCCGACCGGATCTCCGGGGTCTTCGTCCCGATCGTGCTCGCCCTCACGGCCGGCACGCTCGGCGTCTGGCTGGGCGCCGGCTTCCCGGTCGCGGCGGCGTTCACGGCGGCCGTGGCGGTGCTCATCATCGCCTGCCCCTGCGCCCTGGGCCTCGCCACGCCGACGGCGCTGCTCGTCGGCACGGGCCGCGGTGCCCAGCTCGGCATCCTGATCAAGGGGCCAGAGGTCCTCGAGTCGACTCGCAAGGTCGACACCGTCGTGCTCGACAAGACCGGTACGGTCACCACGGGCCGGATGTCGCTGCTCGCGGTGCGGGCGGGAGCCGGCGAGGACGAGACAGAGGTGCTCCGCATCGCCGGCGCACTCGAGGATGCCTCCGAGCATCCGATCGCGCAGGCGATCGCCGCAGGCGCCACCTCCCGGATCGGCGAGCTCGGCAGCGTGGAGTCGTTCGAGAACCACGAGGGTCGGGGCGTCCACGGAATCGTCGACGGCCACCTGGCCGTCGTCGGCAGGGAATCGCTGCTCGACGACTGGGCGATCGAGGTCCCCGAGGACCTCCGTGCGGCGAAGCTGGATGCCGAGTCCGCCGGGCAGACGGCCGTGCTCGTCGGGTGGGACGGCGCCGCGCGCGGTGTGCTCGTGGTCGCCGACCGCGTGAAGGACACCAGCCGAGAGGCGATCGCGGCCCTTCGCCGCCTGGGGCTCACGCCGGTGCTGCTCACCGGAGACAACGCCACGGTCGCACGGCACGTCGCCGACGAGGTCGGCATCGACGAGGTCATCGCCGATGTCCTCCCGGCCGAGAAGGTCGGCGTCGTCCGAGACCTGCAGGCGTCCGGAAAGGTCGTCGCGATGGTCGGGGACGGCGTGAACGATGCCGCCGCGCTCGCGCAGGCCGACCTCGGCCTGGCGATGGGCACCGGCACCGATGCGGCCATCGAGGCCGCCGACATCACGCTCGTGCGCGGCGACCTCCGAGCGGTGGGCGACGCCATCCGGTTGTCGCGCCGGACGCTCGGGACGATCAAGACGAACCTCTTCTGGGCGTTCGCCTACAACGTGGCCGCGATCCCGCTGGCCGCGCTCGGCCTGCTGAACCCGATGCTCGCCGGGGCGGCGATGGCGTTCTCCAGCGTCTTCGTCGTCAGCAACAGCCTCCGCCTGCGGACGTTCCGCTCGCGGACCACCGGCGCCCCGCGCGCCACCACCACCGCGACCGAACCGGCGCGGCAACTCGAACGCGCATGACCCGCGCGACTGAAAGGAAACCATCCATGAGCGCACACTGCTGCAGCACCGGCAACGCCCACGGCCACGCCTCGAAGCCCGCCGAGGCGACCGACCTGCTGCGAGGCCCCGACGACCTGGCCGAGTGCCCGGTCATGCCGGGGAGCATGGTCGTCAAGGCCGACGCGGAGCAGGCCGGTCTCTTCCGGGACCACGACGGACAGCGGTACTGGTTCTGCTGCGCCGCCTGCGGCCCGCTGTTCGACGCGGACCCGCAGCGATACGCAGCCGCCTGATCCGTGGCCCGTCGGGGCCGGCCGCACCGGCCGGCCCCGACGGGCGTTCGGCGAGCGTCGACCCCGTCGCCGTGAGCAGCCGACCGTCTCTCGTAGCCGCACTCGCCTTGGGCACGTGCCGAAGGTCCCGAGTCGACGCGCGATGCGCGGACTAGGTTCTGGGCCATCGAGGGGTTCGGGACGGTGATCATGTCGTATCTCCACGGTCGAGTCGTGAGGCCGCCGGTCGCGGAACTCCACCTCCACCTCGAGGGAACGCTGGAGCCCGCATTCATCATCGAGACGGCCGCGAAGCACGGCATCGAGTTGCCGTGGCGTTCCCTCGAGCATCTCGAAGCGCAGTACGACTTCACCGACCTCCAGTCCTTCCTCGACCTCCTCTACGTCAACCTCGAGGTGCTGCGCGACGAGGACGACTTCGCCGAGGTCACCCGTCGGTACCTTGCCCGGGCGTCGGCGGCGGGGGTGCGGCACGCGGAGATCTTCTTCGACGTCCAGGCGCACACTCGGCGTGGCATCCCGGCCGACACGGTGATCGGCGGCATCCGGAGCGCATTGGATCAGAGCCTCGTCGACCATGGGATGACGACGATGCTGATCATGTCGTTCTGGCGCGACCTTCCGCCGGAGGATGCGATGGACGCCCTGACGGAGGTACTCGACGCCGGTCTGCCGATCGATGGCATCGGCTTGGATTCCGCGGAGGTCGGCTCCCCGCCGTCACTGTTCGTCGACGTGTACCGGGCGGCCAGCGAAGCGGGGCTCCATGTCGTGGCGCACGCCGGTGAGGAAGGCCCGCCGGAGTACGTCTGGGAGGCCCTCGACCTGCTGCACGTCGAGCGCGTCGATCATGGAATCCGGAGTCTCGAGGATCCCGAACTCGTCGCGCGCCTGGTTCGCGATCGCGTTCCGCTGACGGTCTGCCCGCTGTCGAACGTCCGGCTTCGCACGGTCGAGACGATGGCGGAGCATCCGCTGCCTCGGATGCTCGAACTCGGCCTGCTCGTGAGCGTGAACTCGGATGACCCGGCGTATTTCGGCGGGTACGTCGATGCGAACTTCGACGCCGTCGTCGGGGAGTTCGACCTCGACGAGGGAACGGTCGAGCAGCTGGCGAGGAACTCCGTCGACTCTGCGTTCCTCGAGCCGACCGAGCGCGCCCGGCTCCACGCCGAGATCGACGCGTGGCGCGATCGATCCGATTGAGACCTGGCAGGTGCCCGCGGTGGAGGCGGGTGGGCACGACTCCGCCCTGAACACACTCATCCGGAAACGCGAAAACCCCCGGCGAACCGGGGGTTTTCATCTGTGGCTCCGACCGGCATCGATCCGGTGACCTTTCGATTTTCAGTCGAACGCTCTACCAACTGAGCTACAGAGCCTCGGGGTGCCGAAACACCTCGATGATAAGGAGAAAGCCCCTTCTCTCGAAAGGGAAAGGGCTTGTCGCCTGAGCGACCCTGACGGGACTTGAACCCGCGACCTCCGCCGTGACAGGGCGGCACGCTAACCAACTGCGCCACAGGGCCTCGTAAAGAAGCTTTTCAATTGTAAACCCATCGTCTGGGTGACCCCAACGGGATTCGAACCCGTGCTGCCGCCGTGAAAGGGCGGTGTCCTAGGCCGCTAAACGATGGGGCCGGAAGGTCGTGCCCGAGGGCTCGACCGCCGAGAAGAAAGCATACGCACACCTCGGCCAGAATCCAAAACGGGGCGGGCAAGACGCGCCACGCGCGGCGGAAATGCCCGATCCGCGGTCGTTCCGAACCTAGTGTGGCAAGGCCACTGCCCGTAGGTGAGGCATGCGAGCGCGTGCTCACGGCCCGCGCGGATGGGGGAACATGTCGCGAATCGCAGGACGCCGAGTCACCCGGGGGTCGCGCATGCGCGCCCTCGCGGGCTCGCTCGTCATCGCGCTCGCGGCGACCGCGGGGGTGGTGGCGAACCCGATCGCCGCGACGGCAGCCGACTACCCGACGTGGGACGAGGTGCAGAAGGCCAAGGCGAACACGCAGGCGGCCGCGCAGGCCGTCGACGAGATCGTCGGCCTCATCGCCGACCTCGAGGCGAACGTCGAGGCGGCGCGGGCCGAGGCGGAGCGTCGGACGGACGAGCTCATCGTGGCGCAGCAGGAGTACGACGACGCCGTGCGTCGCGCCGACGAGATCCAGGCGCAGGCGGACGAGGCGAAGGCCGAGGCCGAGGAGGCCGAGCGCAACGCCGGCCAGCTCGCGGCGCAGCTCTACCGCACGGGCGGATCCGACCTCGGCATGAACCTCATGTTCGACGCGGGCGATGCCGCCCGCACCGACGAACTGCTCGCGAAGCTCGGATCGATGGAGAAGCTCGTCGAGCGCACGGCCGGGATCTACGAGCAGGCCGAGGAGGCGGGCAACACCGCCCAGTCGCTCGCCGACCAGGCCGAGGTGGCGCGTGCCGAGCGCGAGAAGCTGCGGGTCGCCGCCGAGCAGGCGCTCGCGGCCGCGCAGGCGGCGCAGGCCG
>NZ_SDPL01000260.1 GCF_004135055.1 Agromyces binzhouensis
GAGCGCCCCGCGAGCGCCGACCGCCCGGCACGCGGCGTCCGCCCGCCGCGCCCGTCGACCCGCCCGAACGGGCAGTGGAAGGTCGACGGGACGGCGCCGCTCAACGCCAACGAGGAGTGGAAGCAGGAGGACGGCGGCCTCGCGGTGCGCGAGCGCATCGAGCGGATCTACGCCGACGGCGGCTTCGCCTCGATCGACCCGACCGACCTCCACGGCCGGTTCCGGTGGTGGGGCCTGTACACGCAGCGCAAGCCCGGCATCGACGGCGGCCGCACCGCCACGCTCGAACCGCACGAGCTCGAGGACGAGTACTTCATGCTCCGCGTCCGCATCGACGGCGGGCAGCTGACCACCGAGCAGCTCCGGGTCATCGGCGGCATCTCGACCGAGTTCGGTCGCGGCACCGCCGACCTCACCGACCGGCAGAACATCCAGCTCCACTGGATCCGCGTCGAGGACGTACCCGAGATCTGGCGCCGCCTCGAGGCGGTCGGCCTCGGCACGACCGAGGCGTGCGGCGACGTTCCGCGCGTCGTCCTCGGCTCGCCCGTCGCCGGCATCGCCGCCGACGAGCTCATCGACCCGACCCCGCAGAGCGACGAGATCACGAGCCGGTTCATCGGCGACGAGTCGCTCGCGAACCTGCCGCGCAAGTTCAAGTCGGCGATCACCGGCCACCCGAGCCAGGACGTCGTGCACGAGATCAACGACGTCGCGTTCGTCGCGGTCGAGCACCCCGAGCTCGGCGTCGGGTACGACCTCTGGGTCGGCGGCGGGCTGTCGACGGCGCCTCGGCTGGCGGAGCGGCTCGGCGTGTTCGTGGCGCCCGACCGGGTGGCCGAGGCCTGGCACGGCGTCGCGCAGGTCTTCCGCGACTACGGCTACCGCCGGCTGCGCAACAAGGCGCGCCTGAAGTTCCTGCTCGCCGACTGGGGCGTCGACCGGTTCCGCGAGGTGCTCGAGTCCGAGTACCTCGGGCACCCGCTGCCCGACGGTCCGGCGGCGCCGACCCCGCTGACCACCGGCGACCACGTCGGCGTGCACCGCCAGAAGGACGGCCGGTTCTACATCGGCGCGACGCCCATCGTCGGGCGCGTCTCCGGCCCGACGCTCACCGCGCTGGCCGACCTCGTCGAGTCGCACGGGTCGACGAGGCTGCGCACCACGCCGCACCAGAAGGTCGTCATCCTCGACATCCCCGAGGAGCGCGTCGAATCGCTCGTCGCGGGCCTCGACGAGCTCGGGCTGCAGGCTCGGCCGAGCCTCATCCGCCGCGGCACGATCGCGTGCACCGGCATCGAGTTCTGCAAGCTCGCGATCGTCGAGACCAAGGCGTTCGCCACGGCCGCCGTGCTCGAGCTCGAGGAGCGCCTCGACGCGTTCGACCTGCCGCACCCCATCAGCCTGCACGTCAACGGATGCCCCAACTCGTGCGCGCGCATCCAGACCGCCGACATCGGGCTGAAGGGCCAGCTCGTCACGATCGACGGCGAGCAGGTGCCGGGGTACCAGGTGCACCTCGGCGGCGGACTCGCCTCGCAGGACCGCGACGAGGCCGGCCTCGGCCGCACCGTGCGCGGCCTGAAGGTCACGGCCGACGGCATCGCCGACTACGTCGCCCGCGTGGTCACCCGCTTCCTCGAGGAACGCGACGCGGACGCCGACGAGACCTTCGCGCAGTGGGCGCACCGCGCCGACGAGGAGGCGCTGCGATGAGCGCGCGGAACCTCGGGCTCGAGCCCGCCCCGACCACGGGTCGCCGTCCGGCCGACGAGCTGCACGCGCTCGCCGCCGCGGGCGACGCCGAGCTCGGCAGCCTGACCGGCCACGAGGCATCCGCCGCCGAGGTCGTCGCCTGGGTCGCCGCGAACTTCGAGACGGATGCCGCGGCGGTCGCCTGCTCGATGGCCGACGCCGCTCTGCCGCACCTGGTGGCGCAGCAGCTGCCGGGCGTCGACGTCCTGTTCCTCGACACCGGGTACCACTTCACCGAAACGCGCGTCACCCGTGACGAGGTCGCCCGGCAGCTCGACGTGCGCGTGGTCGACGTGCTGCCCGAGCAGACCGTCGCCGAGCAGGACGCGGAGTTCGGCGCGGAGCTGTTCGCGCGCGACCCCGCCCTGTGCTGCGCGCGCCGCAAGGTCGAGCCGCTGCAGCGCGCGCTCGGCGGCTACGAGGTCTGGTTCACGGGCGTGCGCCGCGACGAGGCGCCGACGCGGACCCGCACCCCGCTCGTGACGTACGACGAACGGAATGGCCTCGTGAAGGTCAATCCCGTCGCGGCATGGAGCTTCGACGACCTCCTCGACTACGCGGGAGAGCACCGGGTGCCCGTGAACCTCCTCATGTCGCACGGCTACCCCTCGATCGGCTGCGAGCCGTGCACGAAGCCCGTCGCCGCGGGCGAGGACCCGAGGTCCGGCCGCTGGGCCGGCCTCGCCAAGACGGAATGCGGGTTGCACCTGTGAGCGAGAACCTGACCACGACGGATGCCGCGGCATCCGTCGCACGCACCTCGTCCCTCGACGCGCTCGACGCGCTGGAGGCCGAGGCCATCCACGTGATCCGCGAGGTCGTCGCCGAGTTCGAGCGACCCGTGCTGCTGTTCTCCGGGGGCAAGGACTCCGTGGTGGTGCTCCACCTGGCGACCAAGGCGTTCTGGCCCGCGAAGGTGCCGTTCCCCGTGCTGCACGTCGACACCGGCCACAACTTCCCCGAGGTGCTGCGGTTCCGCGACGAGACGGTCGCGCGCCTCGGCATCCGCCTCGAGGTCGCGTCGGTGCAGGACTACCTCGACGACGGTCGCCTGCAGGAGCGCGCCGACGGCACGCGCAATCCCCTGCAGACACAGCCGCTGCTCGACGCCATCGCCGCCGGACGGCACGACGCGGTGTTCGGCGGCGCGCGACGCGACGAGGACAAGGCCCGCGCCAAGGAGCGCATCATCTCGCTGCGGGACGAGTTCGGGCAGTGGGACCCGCGCAACCAGCGGCCGGAACTCTGGACGCTCTACAACGGCCGGCACACGGTCGGGCAGCACGTGCGCGCGTTCCCGATCTCGAACTGGACCGAGCTCGACGTGTGGCGGTACATCGAGCGCGAGGGCATCGCCCTCCCGCCGCTCTACTTCGCCCACGAGCGCGAGGTCTATGCGCGCGACGGCATGTGGCTCGCGGTGAGCGACGTCTCCGCTCCCCGCGCGGGCGAGACGGTCGAGCGGCGCACCGTCCGCTACCGCACCGTGGGCGACCTGAGCTGCACGGGCGCGATCGTCTCGGAGGCCGCGACGGTGTCGGACATCGTGCGCGAGGTCGCGGCATCCACCCTCACCGAGCGCGGCGCGACCCGCGCCGACGACCGCCTCTCCGAGGCGGCCATGGAGGACCGGAAGAAGGACGGGTACTTCTGATGAGCACGACGACGCCCACGACGACCGGCACCGCGACGACCGGCGGCGCGGCCGCTCCGGCGACCGGGTCGCTGTTCCGGTTCGCGACCGCCGGGTCGGTCGACGACGGCAAGTCGACGCTCGTCGGTCGCCTGCTGCACGACTCGAAGGCGATCCTCGCCGACCAGCTCGAGTCGGTCACGCGCACGTCCGCCGAACGTGGCTTCGGCGGCGAGCCGGGTGCGATCGACTTCGCCCTCCTCACCGACGGCCTGCGCGCCGAGCGCGAGCAGGGCATCACGATCGACGTCGCCTACCGCTACTTCACGACCGGCCGCCGGTCGTTCATCCTGGCCGACTGCCCCGGCCACGTGCAGTACACCCGCAACATGGTCACCGGCTCCGCCACCGCCGACGCCGTCGTCGTCCTCGTCGACGTGCGCAACGGCGTGCTCGAGCAGACCCGCCGCCACCTCGCGGTCGTCCAGCTGCTCCGCGTGCCGCACGTCGTCGTCGCCGTCAACAAGATCGACCTGGTCGGCTACGACCGCGCCGCGTTCGACTCGGTCGCCGCCGACGTCGCCGACCTCGCGCACGACCTCGGCCTGTCCGATGCGCACGTCATCCCGGTGTCGGCCCTCGCGGGCGACAACGTCGTCGAGCGGTCGGCGCACACGCCCTGGTACGACGGGCCGAGCCTGCTCGAACTGCTCGAGGAGCTCTCGACCATCGACGAGCTCGAGACCGACCTCGAGGCGCTCCGCCTGCCCGTCCAGCTCGTGATCCGCCCGCAGGGCGGCCTCTCGCCCGAGCTGACGGATGCCGCGGCCGACGCGTTCCGCGACCACCGCGCGTTCGCCGGGCGCATCGAATCGGGCACGGTGCGGGTCGGCGACCCGGTCGAGGTGTTCCCCGCCGGCGTGCGCACGACCGTCACGGGCATCCGCCGCGGGCCCGAGTCGCTCGCCGAGGCATCCGCCCCGCTCTCGGTCGCGCTCGAGCTCGCCGACCCGGTCGACGCC
>NZ_SDPL01000261.1 GCF_004135055.1 Agromyces binzhouensis
CGCGACCTCGACGTGCTGCTGCTCGCGCGCGCCGACACGCTGCGCTCCCACGCGGGCCAGATCGCGTTCCCGGGCGGCCGCGTCGAGCCCGGCGACGCCGACGTCGTCGCCGCGGCGCTCCGCGAGGCGCGTGAGGAGACCGGGCTCGACCCCACGGGCGTCGAGGTGCTCGGCGAGCTCGATCCCATCCCGCTCGCCTACTCGCGCCACCTCGTGACCCCGGTGCTCGGGTGGTGGGCCCAGCCGAGCCCGGTGCACGCGGTCGACGTGGCCGAGTCGTCGGCCGTCTTCCGGACGCCGGTCGCCGACCTGCTCGACCCGGAGAACCGGCGGACGACGGTCCTCCGCCGCGACGGCGACGAGTGGCGCGGGCCCGGCTTCCTCGTCACGTCGGGCGGCGCCGACCGACTGGTCTGGGGCTTCACGGCGATGGTCCTCGACGCGATGTTCGAGGCGCTCGCGTGGACCGAGCCGTGGGATCGCGCCCGCGAGCTCGACCTGGAGTGACCGGCTACAGGTCGGACTCGACGGGCTCGCCCGAGACGAGCTCGAACACGCCGTCGAGGATCTCGTCGGGCCGGAACGGGTACTTCTCGATCTCGCGCTGGTCGCTGATGCCGGTGAGCACGAGCACCGTGTGCAGGCCGGCCTCGATGCCCGCCACGATGTCGGTGTCCATGCGGTCGCCGATCATCGCGGTGTGCTCGGAGTGCGCGCCGATCTTGTTCAGCGCCGATCGGAACATCATCGGGTTGGGCTTGCCGACGACGTAGGGCTCGCGTCCGGTCGCCTTGGTGATGAGCGCGGCGATCGCGCCGGTGGCGGGCAGCGGCCCGTCGGCGCTCGGCCCGGTGGCGTCGGGGTTGGTCACGATGAACCGGGCGCCCGCGCCGATCAGCCGGATCGCCTTCGTGATCGCGTCGAACGAGTAGTTGCGGGTCTCGCCCACGACGACGAAGTCGGGGTCGGTCTCGGTCATGATGAAGCCGGCCTCGTGCAGCGCGGTGAGGATGCCGGCCTCGCCGATGACGAACGCGGATCCGCCGGGCACCTGCTGCTTGAGGAAGTCCGCGGTCGCGAGCGCGGAGGTCCAGATGCGCTCCTCGGGCACGTGGAGGCCCGACGAGCGGAGCCGCGCAGACAGGTCGCGGGCCGTGAAGATGGAGTTGTTCGTCAGCACGAGGTAGGGCGTGCCCGCGTCCTCCCACTGCCGAAGCAGGTCGGCCGCGCCGGGGAGGGCGTGGTTCTCGTGCACCAGCACGCCGTCCATGTCGGTGAGCCAGGCCTCGACCTCATCGCGTTTCGCCATGGGCACAGCCTAGGCCGCCCGCATCACAGCGCGATGAACGGCGGATGCCGCGCGCGCGACGCGCGACGCGTCGCGGGTCACGGGTGGAGCAGCTCCTGCCAGTTCTCGGGAACGCTGCCGTTCGGCCCGGGGCAGGCCTGGTCCTCCGGCCGCCACCGCGGCGGGGCGAGCGGCACGTGCCGTGCCCCTCGTTCGGCGGCGTAGTCCCAGAACCACTCCTCGCCGGGTTCGAACGACGCCGCGACGACGTGCCCCTCCTCCTCGGCGTGCCGGCGCGCGTGCTGCCCGGGGGATGCGTCGCAGCATCCGATGTGCCCGCAGTCGACGCAGCGCCGCAGGTGCCACCACCAGCCGCCGAGGTCGAGGCACTCGGCGCAGCCCGTGCCGGAGGGCGCAGGCGCGAGCTCCGGATCGACGGTCGCCTCGGGGTCGCCGCCGCGACCGTCTGCGTCCTGCGTGCCGTTCATGCAAACACCTCCGCCGTGGCGAGCGCCCGATGGACCGACGCTACCGCGCTCGAGCCCTCGCCGACCGCGGCGGCGACGCGTTTCATCGACCCGCGGCGTACGTCGCCTGCGGCGAAGACGCGTGGCACCGAGGTCTCGAAGGGCAGCGGCATCCGCCCCGCCGAGCGCCAGACGTCGCCGAGGGCGAGCACGTCGGCACCGGTGCGGACGAAGCCGTCGTCGTCGCGCTCCAGGTCGGCGAGCCAATCCGTGGCGGGGACCGCGCCGATGAAGCAGAACAGGGCCCGGCAGTCGACCGTCTCGTCGACTGCGCCGGTGAGCGTCACGCGTGCGAGCGTCTCGTCGCCGTCGAGCGCGGAGACCTGGGTGCCCGTGTGCACGTCGATGCGCGGGTCCTCGCGGATCCGGTCGACGAGGTAGCTCGACATCCGGTCGCCCAGCTCGCCCGAGCGCACCACGAGCCGCACGCGGCATCCGCCCTGCGCCAACGCGAGCGCGGCCTGCCCGGCGGAGTTCGCCCCGCCGACGACCACGACGTCGGACCCGGAGGCCTGTCGGACCTCGAGTGCGGTCGCGGCGTGGTGGATGCCGGCGCCCTCGAACTCGTCCCATCGGGCGATCGGGAGGCCGCGGTACGCGACGCCGGTGGTGACGACGACCGCGCGTGCCCGGACGATCGCGCCGTCGGCGAGCAGCAGTCGGTGCGCTCCGGTCTCGGCGTCGAGCTTCACGACCGGGCACGGCGCCGCGATGCGCACCCCGAACTTGAACGCCTGCAGCGAGGCCTGCGACGTCAGGGCGCCGCCGCTCACGCCGAACGGGAAGCCGAGGTAGTTCTCGATGCGCGACGTCGTCGCCGACTGGCCGCCCGGTGCGACGGCGTCCAGCAGCACGGTGCGGAGCCCCTCCGAGGCCCCGTAGATCGCCGCCGCGAGGCCGGCGGGCCCGGCGCCGACGACCGCGAGGTCGAACTCGGTGTCGTCCTCCGACGCGTAGGCGAGTCCCAGCATCTCGGCGACCCGGCCCGGCGTGGCGTTGCGGACGATCTCGCCCTGCACGATGGCGACGGGCAGGTCGTCGCGCGTGTAGCCGTGCGACCAGATGTCGTGGGTGAGCTCGGGGTCGTCGACGTCGATCCACGTGTGCACGAGTTCGAGCCGCTCGGCGTAGCGGCGAAGGGCCTGCGATTCCTGCGACTGGGATCCGACGAGCTTCAGGGTCCATGCGGCCGGACCGTGCCGGAGCAGCTCGCGGCGGGCCCAGAGCGTCCGGAGCATGAGGTCGCAGAGCTCGTCGTCCTCGGCCATCATCCGCTGGAGCGCGTCGTGGTCGATGCGCAGCACCCGCCCGGGCGCGGTGACGCGCGCGGTCAGGAAGGCCCGCTGCCCGTTGAGCAGGCCGAGTTCGCCGACGAACGTGCGGGGGCCGAGGCGGGCGAGCTGCGTCTCCTCGGTCCACCACAGCGCCTCGCGCACGACCTCGACCTCGCCGGTCTCGACGAGGATCAGGTCGTACGACCGGTCGCCGGCCGCGAAGAGGACATCGCCCTCGACGACGTCCTGCGGCGCGCCGTAGCGCCTGAGTCGCGACCACTGCGCGTCAGTGAGTTCCGGGGTGATCTTCTCGCCGGCACCGCCCATCCCCCCATCCTCGCGGACGGAAGGCGCGTGCGGCAGGGGGTTCAGCGACTGCTCAGGCGGTGATCCAGATGCCGGCCGCGGCGGTGCGCGGGATGGCGTGGTCGGCGCCGTCGAGCGCGACGGCGACGGCGGCGGGCTCCGAGGCATCCGTGACCCGCAGTTCGCTGCCCGGACCCACCCCGGCCGTCTCGAGTTCCCGGAGCACGGCCGGGTCGCGATCGCTGATCCGGATGACGCGGCCCACGTGTCCCGCGGTCGCCTCGTCGAGGCGCACCGACGGCTCGCTCACGAGCGTGCCGTCGGCCCGGGGGATCGCGTCGCCGTGGGGATCGCGCTCGGGCCGGCCGAGGCGGTCGTCGATGGCCTCGAGCAGCCGGTCGGAGACCGCGTGCTCGAGCACCTCGGCCTCGTCGTGCACCTCGTCCCAGGCGTAGCCCATCTCGCGGACGAGCCAGGTCTCGATGAGCCGGTGGCGGCGGACCACCGCGAGCGCCCGGGCGCGGCCGTCGTCGGTGAGGCGGATGGCGCCGTAGGGCACGTGCTGCACGAGCCCCTGCGCGGCCATCTTCTTCACCATCTCGGTGACGGACGATGGGGCGACACCGAGCGCCGCGGCGAGCCCGGACGGCGTGATCGCCTCGGGCTGCCACTCGGTGTGGCCGTAGATCGTCTTGAGGTAGTCCTCGACGGCTGGGCTGCTGGTCGCGGGCATCGGCCCCACCATACCCGCGTCCGTTCGGCGCGGTGCGCGGCGATGGGATGGCCCGGGGTTGACCGTGCCCCCGTTCGGGGGTAGCGTCGCTCGGGCACGGAAAGCGCTATCCCAACGACGGGCCCTACGCCCAGAGAAGGATTCGACGATGAATCTCGGACACCATCCGTTCCGCGCAGCCCTGGCGGTCGCCGCCGCCGGGTGCCTGATCGCCGGCGTCGCGCAGACCGCGAACGCCGCACCGCCCGACGTCGGCCCGCCCGCCGGCACCCCGCACCTC
>NZ_SDPL01000262.1 GCF_004135055.1 Agromyces binzhouensis
ACGGCGCGGCGGCCGAAGCGCTCGTCGCCTCCGTCCGAGCCGAGGAGGCGCTCCACGCGATGGAGGCCGACGCGGATGCCGCGGCATCCGACGCCGAGCCCGAGCCGGCCCCGTCGAAGCGACCCGCGGCGAAGAAGAAGCGCCCGGCGAAGCGCCCCGCGGCGAAGGCGGAGGTGGTCGAGCAGCCCGCGGACGAGGCATCCGTCGACACCCCGATGGACACCGGCACCGTCGGCGTCGCCGCACCCAAGGTCACCCGCAAGGTCATGCAGGACGCGCCGCCCCTCTACGTTGAGCCCGAGGAGCGCGACGCCGTCACCGACGAGGCCGCGGAGATCACGGCCGCCGCGACCATGCCGATCGAGCCGTTGGCGCCCACGGGCGCGGCCGACTCCGACGACGACGCCCGCGATCGCCCACCCGGCAGGCCGGCCGCTCCGGTGAGCACGAAGTCCGCGCACCTCACGCTCGCCGAGCGCCTCGGCCTGCGGAGCCCCGCCGGGCCGCGCGCCGGCGACGACGACCAGGAAGTGGGGCCGGTGAAGTGAGGGTCGGTCTCGTGCTCGCGGAGGCTGCGAACGGCCTGCGCCGCAACGCCACCATGGTCATCTCGGTCGTGCTCGTCACGTTCGTCTCGCTCACGTTCGTCGGCACCGCGGCCCTGCTGCAGCTGCAGATCGCCCAGATGCGCGGCTACTGGTACGACCGCGCCCAGGTGGCCGTCTACCTCTGCACGGCCGTCTCGACCACCGAGGGCTGCATCGACGGCGAGGCGACTCCGGAGCAGAAGGAGGCGGTCGAGGCGCAGCTGCGCGGCGACACGCTGGCGCCGTTCATCGACGAGTACTACTTCGAGGACCGGGACCAGGCGTACGCGAACTTCCAGGAGCAGTTCGCCGGCACCCCCGCGGCCGACTACGTCACGCCCGACGTGCTCAACGAGACGTTCTGGGTGAACCTCACCGACCCGTCGCAGTCGGCGGTGCTGGTCGAGAGCCTGGCCGGCCTGTCGGGCGTCGAGCAGGTCGTCGACCAACGCCGGTACCTCGACCAGATCTTCGACGTGCTGAACGCGGCGAGCTACACGGCGATCGCGGTCGCCGCGGTCATGCTCGTGGCAGCGGCCCTGCTCATCGCCACGACGATCCGGCTCTCGGCGTTCTCGCGTCGCAAGGAGCTCGGCATCATGCGGCTCGTGGGCGCCTCCAACCGCTTCATCCAGACGCCGTTCGTGCTCGAGGGCATCTTCGCGGGGCTGCTCGGCTCGCTCCTCGCGGGCGGCGCGGTCGTCGCGATCGTGACCTTCTTCGTGCAGGGCTACCTCGCCGAGTCGCTCTCGTTCACGTTCGTCGGGCTCGATGACGCACTGCTCGTCGTGCCGCTGCTCGTCGCCGTCGGGGTCCTCCTGGCGGCGGTCTCGGCGGCGATCGCGATCCGGCGGTACCTGCGGGTCTGACCCGCGCGCGGCACCGGGCCGCGGGCGACGGATGCCGCGACCGCCGGTAGACTGAAGGGCTTGCCGGCGATCGCCGGCGGCATCCGTCATCGAAGCGAGGAGTGGACCGTGCCCAGGGAACGCGGTGAGAAGGTCGTGGCGACCAACCGCAAGGCGCGCCACGACTACCTGATCGAGGACACCTACGAGGCCGGCATCGTGCTCTCGGGGACCGAGGTGAAGTCGCTCCGACAGGGGCGGGCGTCGCTCGTCGACGGGTACGCCTTCATCGACGGCGGCGAGATCTGGCTCGACGCGGTGCACATCCCCGAGTACACCGAGGGCACCTGGAACAACCACGCTCCGCGGCGCAAGCGCAAGCTGCTGATGCACAAGCAGGAGATCGTGAAGATCAGCCACAAGACGAAGGAGGGCGGCTACACGCTCATCCCGCTGTCGCTGTACTTCAAGGACGGTCGCGCCAAGGTGGAGCTCGCGGTCGCCAAGGGCAAGCGCGAGTACGACAAGCGGCAGGCGCTCCGCGAGCGGCAGGACAAGCGCGAGGCCGAGCGCGCCATGGCGAGCCGCCGGAACCTGGGGGACTAGGCCCCGTCGGGCGGCTCAGCCCGCGATCTCGCGGAGCGCGTCCATGTGGGCGGCGAACGCCGCACGGCCCTGCGGGGTCATCGCGAGCCACGTGCGCGGGAACTTGCCGACGAAGCCCTTGCGGACGGCGACGTAGCCGGCCGCCTCGAGCGCCGACGCCTGCTTGCTGAGCGCCGAGTCGCTGAGCTCGACGGCGTCGCGGACGAACCTGAACTCGGCCTCGTCGGCCGCCGCGAGCAGCGCCGCGATCGAGAACGGAACGGGACGTTGCAGGAGCGGGTCGAGCCGGTGCCGCGGATGCCCGGAATCCTCCGGCTCAACCACGGACCACGACCAGTTCGCGCACCGACCCCCACATGGGCGGTGCCGCCGTCGCGACGGCGGCGACGGCGAAGTAGGCGGGGACGCCGGGGAAGAGGAGCAGGCCGAGCGTCAGCGAGATGCCGAAGGCCGCGCCCCAGCCGCCCACGGCGACGCCGAAGCGTCGTGAGAAGCCGAGGCTCGCGGCGCCCATGCGTCGCAGGTGCACGACCGAGAGGACGCCGAGGACGGCGGCGAACGCGATCGACAGCGCGAGGATCTGCGTCTCGTCGCTGCGGTCGTACCAGCCGAGCGCGAACAGGTAGATCGCCGAGGCGGCGGCGAGGCCCGTCAGCCACGCGGAGGCGGATGCGGAGCCCTGGACGGCGACCCGCCGCACCGCCGTCTCGGCCTCGCGCACGAAGGCGGCCGCGTCGGCGGGCTCGGGGAGGTCGGCGGCGGAGGAGTCGTTCGTGGACATGCCGGAAGCATAGCAAGTACTTGCATGACGAGAAAGTACTTTCGCCAGACCGAGCGGAGGTCCGCCCCCCTCACGGCGTGCTGACGGCGCGGCGGGCTAGACTCCGCCGCGTGGAGATCTCGACGCGCATCCCGGTGCCGGGTACGTACAACTTCCGTGACGTCGGCGGGCTGCCCGCGCGCGGCGGAACGGTCCGGTCCGGTCGACTCTTCCGCTCCGACGGACTCCACCGCCTCGGCCACGACGGACGGGCGGCGCTGCGCCGTCTGGAGGTCGGCGTGATCGTCGACCTGCGCGACGAGAACGAGGCGCGGGCCATGCCCGACGACCTCGACGGGCTCGACGTCGAGGTGCTGCGGCTGCCGGTCTTCGAGGGCTCGGGCGCGTCGCAGAACGGTCGGGGCATCTCGCTCGAGGCGCTCTACCAGCGCATCGTCACCACGCACTCCGGCGTCGTCGTCGAGGCGCTGCGCGAGATCTCGAGCGTCGGCGACCGCGCCGTCGTCGTGCACTGCACCGCCGGCAAGGACCGCACCGGCGTCGTCGTCGCACTCGCCCTCCTCGCGGCGGGCGTCGACCGCGAGGCCGTGATCGCCGACTACGCCCTCACCGAGGGACACCTCGCCGGGGAGTGGCTGGAGGAGATGGTCGCCCTCATCGGCGACTACGGCGTGCCCGACACCCCCGAACTGCGCGTCCTCATGGGCGGAAGCCCGCGCGAGGCGCTCGAGTCCGCCCTCGAGGAGGTGGAGCGCAGCCACGGGACGGTCCGCGAGTACCTCCTCGCGTCAGGGCTCGCCCACGACGAGCTCGCCGCGCTCCAGGCGTGGCTCATCGCCCGCGACTGAGTTCCCGCGGTCGGGTCAGCCGGCCGCGAACCGCGCGTCGACGGATGCCTCGACCACGAGCCTCGCCGGCGCGAACTCCGGCGCGGGCCCGGAGTCCGCGACGCCCATCGCCATCGCGCGCATCGCGACCGCCTTGTGCGCCCGGGGAATCGGCTGGGCCTCGAGCAGGCCGTGGTCGGCGAGCTCGACCGGCGTCGGGGAGCCGAGCCCGAGCGCCTCGGCGTAGACCGCGGCCTTGCGCACCGCTTCGGCGACCGCCGCCCGCTGCGCCGCCTCCTGCACGCGCGAGCGCGTGGCATCCGTCAATCGCCAGTCGACGCCCTGCACCGTCACGTCGGACGTCGTGGAGACGGTGCCGACCCACTCGCCGAGCGCCTCCAGGTCGCGGAAGACGACCTCGAGGTCGGCGGAGGCCTGGTGCACGAGCGGCAGCTGCCGGCCCTGGTCGTTCCACGGGCGATGCGACCAGACGCGCAGCTGCGCCGCCGACCACGAGTCGAGCACGCCCGCGCCCTCGAGTTCGCGGATCGTCGCGAGCAGGCGTTCGTGCGCCACGCCGACCGCCGCGAGCACGCGGTCGCGGTCGGCGCTGCTGGACGACACGGTGAGCGAGACCGCGCCGAGTTCCGGTTCGACGCGCTCCTCGGCGCGCCCGGTGACGGCGATCGTGGTCGGCATGCGGGACCTCCCGGCGGGTGCGGCCGCGCGGGGCGCGGCATCGG
>NZ_SDPL01000263.1 GCF_004135055.1 Agromyces binzhouensis
AGCGCTACGACAACCCGCAGCGCGAACTCGTGATGGCGGTGCGCGACGCCGTGCTGGACGCCGACGACCGGCGCCGCGCGCCCCTTCCTCGTGGTCGCCCCCACCTCGGTCGCCTCGAACTGGGTGAGCGAGGCCGCCCGGTTCACGCCCGGCCTGCGCGTGGCATCCGTCACCGCCACGACCGCGAAGCGCCGCCGCACGCTCGCCGCGATCGCGGCGGGCGCCGACCTCGTCGTCACGACGTACGCCGTGCTGCGGCTCGATGCCGAGGAGTTCGCCGACGTCGAATGGGGTGGGCTCATCCTCGACGAGGCCCAGTTCGTGAAGAACGCCGCGACGCGCGTGCACGAGGCCGCCCGCGGCATCCGCGCGCCGTTCCGGATCGCGGTGACCGGCACGCCCCTCGAGAACCACCTCGGCGAGCTGTGGGCGGTGCTCCGGATCGTCGCGCCGGGCCTCTTCCCGTCGCGGCGCGCGTTCGACGAGCGCTACCGCCGGCCGATCGAGGAGGACGGCAACCGCGAGCGCCTCGACCGGCTGCGCCGCCGCATCCGCCCGCTCGTGCTGCGCCGCACCAAGGAGGCCGTCGCGCCCGAGCTGCCGCCGAAGCAGGAGCAGGTGCTCGAGGTCGACCTCGCGCCCGAGCACCGGCGGCTCTACGACGTCGTGCTGCAGCGCGAGCGGCAGAAGCTCCTCGGCCTCCTCGACGACCTCGACCGGCAGCGGTTCATCGTCTACCGGTCGCTCACGCTGCTCCGGCTCCTCGCGCTCGACGCGAGTCTCGTCGACGCCGAGCGCCACGCCGGCATCCCGTCGGCGAAGCTCGACGCCCTGTTCGAACAGCTCGACGACGTGCTCGCCGAGGGCCACCGCGCGCTCGTGTTCAGCCAGTTCACCACCTTCCTCGACCGCATCACCGCTCGCCTCGAGGCGGCGGGCGTGCCGTACGCGCACCTCGACGGGTCGACGCCCGCGAACCGCCGCGACGAGGAGGTCGCACGCTTCCGGGCCGGCGAGGCATCCGTCTTCTGCATCAGCCTGAAGGCGGGCGGCTTCGGGCTGAACCTCACCGAGGCCGACTACGTGTTCCTCATGGACCCGTGGTGGAACCCCGCGAGCGAGGAGCAGGCGGTCGACCGCGCCCACCGGATCGGGCAGGACAAGCAGGTCATGGTCTACCGCCTCGTCGCGGCGGGCACGATCGAGCAGAAGGTCATGGACCTCAAGGCGAAGAAGGGCGAGCTCGTGGCATCCGTGATCGACGGCGGCGACGCCGCAGCCGACGGTGATGGCGACGGGGCCGTCTCCGGCGCGGGGTTCGACGCCGACGACCTGCGCGGCCTGCTCGAGGGGTAGCCGCTAGGACGCGGTCGCCCTGGCCCGCTGCTGCTCCGCCATCCGCTCCCGCTCGGTCGCGCGGAGCCGTCGGATCCACTTGTCGCCCTCGACCGCGACGATGAGGAACAGCAGCAGCACGATGCACTCGAGCCACTGCCACCCCGTGAGGGAGACGGTGCCGAGCAGCTGCTGCAGGAAGCCCAACTCGGTCGAGAGCACGATGATGACGACCGGCCACACGAGGAACTTCGCGATCGCCGCGATCGGCGGCACGAGTCCGGACTCGGGCGAGCGGCGCATGAGCAGGGCGCTGACCACCGTGGCCAGGCCGACGACGACGTAGGCCATGGTCATCGAGGCGGTCGGCCCGTCGGCACTGGGCTCGTCCGGACCCCAGACGAGCGGCACGAGCGTGATGAGGAAGATCACGGCGCCGTAGCCGAGCCACTCGGCGACCGAGTGCGGGTTCACGATGCCGAGCTTCGGGTTCCGCGGCGGCTCCGTCATCGTCGCCGGCGGCGGTGCGTCGGCCGCGATGCCCAGCACCGCGAACAGCGTCACGAAGAAGTTCAGGAACAGCACCTGCTGCGGGAAGAGTGCGACGCCGTCCGCGATCTGGAACGCGCTGGCCGCGAGGAACAGCAGGATCAGGCTGATCAGCTGCGTCATCTGGAAGCGCAGGTACGCCGTGATCTTGGCGTACACGATCCGACCCAGCTCGACCGCGTGGACGAGCGTGGCGAAGTTGTCGTCGGTGAGCACGAGCTTCGCGGCCTGCTTCGTCACCTCGGACCCGGAGCCCATCGCCACGCCGACGTCGGCCTGCTTGATCGCCGCGGCGTCGTTCACCGCGTCACCCGTCATCGCGACGATCTCGCCCTGCGCCTGCAGCAGCCGCACGAGACGGAGCTTGTCGTCGGGGGTCACCCGCCCGAAGACGTGGAGGTCCGGGAGCCGCCGGGTGAGCTCCTCGTCGCTCATCGCCTGCAGCTCGGCGCCGCTCACCGCGCCTGCGCCGAGCCCGAGCTCGCGGCCGATCGCGCCGGCCGTGACCGCGTGGTCGCCCGTGATCATCCGCACCTCGATGCCGGCGCTCGCAGCGACCTCGACGGCCGCCTTCGCCTCGGCGCGCAGCGGGTCGACGATGCCGACGAGGCCGATGAGCGCCAGCTCGTCGACCCACGACATCGGGTCGGCGGCGACGCGGCCCTCGTCGGCGTCGTCGACGAATCGCGCGGCGACCGCGAGCGTGCGCAGGCCCGTCGCCGACATCTCCTCGAGCTCGGCGGTCGCGCTCGCGGCGTCGACGGGTGCGAGTTCGCGCTCCCGCGTGAGCATGGTCGTGCAGCGGCCGAGCACGACGTCGGGTGCGCCCTTGACGAGCAGGACCAGGCGGGTCTCGCCGCGCACCGGCATCCGCTGCAGCGTCGCCATGAACTTGTAGTCGGAGTCGAACGGCACCTCGGCCAGGCGCGGGAAGTCGCGGCGGGCGGCATCCGCGTCGATGCCGAGCTTCGCGCCGAGCACGATCATCGCCGCCTCGGTCGGGTCGCCGACCACCGTGCCGTCGGCCGACACGGTCGCGTCGTTCGGCAGGCTGATCGCGAGCCCCAGCGTGGCGGCCTCGACGGGCTCGTCGGTCGCGCCGAGCATGCGCCCGTCGAAGGAGTAGCCCTCGCCCGTGACGCGGAAGTGGTCGCCGCCCATCCACGCCGTGCGGACCGTCATCTCGTTCATCGTGAGCGTGCCGGTCTTGTCGGAGCAGATCGCGCTCGTCGCGCCGAGCGTCTCGACGTCGTTGAGGGAGGCCACGATCGCGCGCTGGTCGGCGAGCTTCGACGCGCCCCACGAGAGCAGGCCCTGCACGAACACCGGCAGGCCGGTCGGGATCGCGGAGATCGCGACCGCGGTGCCGAGGAACAGCAGTTCGGTCACGCTCTGCCCGCGGAACGCGCCGATCGCGATGATGACGAGGACCGCACCCCAGGCGATGACGCCGAGCACCTTCGTCAGCCCGTCGAGCTCGCGCTGCAGCGGCGACTTCCCGGAGCCCACCTCGGTGAGCATCGACGCGATCCGGCCCATCTGCGTGCGCATGCCGGTCTCCGCGACGACGATGCGGGCGGTGCCACGGGTCACGGAGGTGTTCTGGAACACCATGGCGGTGCGGTCGGCGAGCGCCGTATCGGGGGCGTTCGCCGTCGGGCCCTTCGGGATCGGCAGCGACTCGCCCGTGAGCGCGGCCTCCTGCGTCTCGAGGTTCGCCGCCCGCAGGATGCGCCCGTCGGCGGGCACGAGGTCCCCCGCCTCGAGGTCGACGATGTCGCCGGGCACCAGCTGCGTGGCGGGCACCAGTGCGATCGAGCCGTCGCGCATCACGCGCGCCTGCGGGGTCTGCAGCTTCGCGAGCGCGTCGACGCTGCGGCGGGCCTTGAGCTCCTGCCGGGTGCCGCTGATCACGTTGTAGAGCACGAGGATCGCCACGATGATCGCGGTCGACACCTGTCCGATGAGGAGCGACACGACGGCGACGGCGATGAGCATGAGCGTCATCAACTGCCCGACCTGGCCGAGGGCGATGCGCCACATGCTCGGCGGCGGCGCGCTCACGAGCGCATTCGGCCCGACGTCGGCGAGGCGGGCCGCCGCCTCGGGCGCTGCCAGTCCGCGTGAGCCGTCGGTCCGCGCTGCTGCGATCGCCTCGTCGGGCTGCAGCGCCCACCAGCCGGTCCCGGACTCCTCCGGCGCCGGCGACTGCGGCGACTGCGACGTCGTGTCGATGCTCACCGGACCCCCTCGGGAACTCGTCTGGCCACACCCTAGCGGCGCGGCGCGCCCGGCACAGCAGAATGGACGGCGGAGGTCGACGATGATCACGCACGAGGTCCTGAACCAGGTTCCGCCCCGCGAGGGAGTCGACGAGTTCGCCGCGAACGTCCCGCTCGTCGAGTCGGTCGCGAGGTGGGGGACGGCCGCGTTCCCGGGTGCGGCGGGCGCCGAGGCGGATGCCGCGCCGCCGGCGCTGCACGAGCTCGGCCGCATGGTCGGCGGGGC
>NZ_SDPL01000264.1 GCF_004135055.1 Agromyces binzhouensis
GTCCGCGGGGGCGCGCAGGGGACGGGCCGGGGGCGCGATCGCGCTCCCGGCCCTCGTCGTGCCCGGTCGTGCCGCGCTCCCGTCTCGGCATGCCGAGCTGCGCCCGTCGCGGCGCGTATCGTTGACCCCGACGCCGCGGCGTCGCGAGAGGGGACCATGCCGAAGATCGTCGACCACGACGCGCGCCGCCTCGAGATCGTGCACGCGACCTGGCGCCTCATCGCCGAGAAGGGCTTCCGCGCCACCACGATGCGCGAGATCGCCAGGGCGTCGGGTGTCGCGAACGGCGGGCTCTTCCCCTACTTCCGCAACAAGGAGGAGCTGATCGGGGCGACGTTCGAGCACGTCTTCGCCGCCACGAACGAGCGCTTCGCGGCCGTCCGTGCCGACCTCGAGGGCATGGCGGCCCTTCGCGAGCTGATGCTGCAGATCTTCCCGCTCGACCAGGAGCGGATCCTCGAGGCCCGCATCGTCATCCCCTTCTGGGAGTACGCGGCCAACGAACCCGACCTGCTCGCCCTGCACGAGCGCACCATGGACCAGTGGCGGGTCGAGATCGGCAGCCACCTCGCCGACGCGAAGCGCCTCGGCGAGATCCGCGACGACGTCGACATCCCCGTCGTCGTCGACCACTTCATGGCGATGCTCGACGGCGTGCAGGTCATCGCCGTCGTCGCCCCGGCGAGCGCCGCGGCCGACCGGCTGACCCGGTTGCTCGACGGGTACCTCGACCTGCTGCGCTGATCGCGACGGGCGGATGCCGGCGGGCGGCCTCACGGCTCAGTTGATGATCTCGCCCCGCTCGTCCGCGGCGAGCACGGCCAGTCGTTCCCGCCACGCCTGCAGCGCGTCGGGTGCGAGCCGGGTCCAGTCGGCGACCTCGCCGACGACCCGCAGCGGCTCGGTGCTCCGGTAGGACCGGGTCGGGTTGCCGGGGAACTTCCTGTCCGTGACGTTCGGGTCGTCCTCGAACGGCCCGGTCGGTTCGACGGCGTAGACGCGCGGCGCACCGTCGCCGGCGGCGAGTTCGGCAGCGAGCCCGGCGCCCTCCGGGAGCGCGGTGAAGTAGACGTGGTTCATGACCACCTCCGGGCGGTAGTTCGAGCGGAACCCCGCCGTGAGCAGGTCCCCGACCCGCAGGTCGGCCTTCGTGCCGTGGTAGAACGGCCCCTCGTCCAGCACCTCGCCCATCGGGCCAGCGTAGACCCACCGCCGATCACCGGTCCCATGACTCCCGCCGCCCCTCGCCGATCCCGTTGGCCACTCAACCTGGAGGCTGACGCGACGCCTCACGGACGATCCCTCAGCGCGACGTGGAGGCCGCCGATGATGTCGGGTGCCGGTCGTCGTCAGAGATCGAGGAAGTCACCCAGCCACATCCGCACGGCTCCGAGACAATCGGTCGATACCTGACCCGAGATCCTCGTGAGCCGGTCACGCGAGAGGGTTCGCGGTTGCTCGGTCATGATCCATGAGGGCCGATCGAGACCGCTGTGCCCGTCGACCCGGACGTGGTTGGGCCATCCACGGTCGGTGGTCGTGATCGGCAGCACGATCGCGAGGGTCGTGACCGCGTCCAGGTATCCGGCGGAGGCGATCACCAGCACCGGCCTGTGGCCACCCTGCTCCCGACCACGAACAGGCTCGAGCGATGCCCAGGCGATGACACCGGGAGCGAGTTGCGCCTCGGTCACGACTGGGCGTCGGCCAACTCGGTGCGCTCCCAGTCCGCCGACTCCCGAGCGTGCGAGTCCGCCTGCGCGGCCGCCGACGCGGAGACTGCCGCCTTCAAGGTGCTCAGCCGCCACCTGCGGTCCTCCTCGTCCGCGAGGTGCGCAAGGTGCGCGCCGAGCGTGAGCCCGTCGCGTGCCGCCTGCTCCTTGAGGCGGTCGCGGAGCTCATCGCTCACCTTGATCGTCGTGGTCATACTCTGAGTATACCGTCGTGGCTGCCACGCAGGCGATCCCTCAGCGAGGCGACGTTCGCCAGGTGGGCGGCGTGAGGCGTCCGCTGATCAGTCGCTGGCCGATGATTTCGGCGCGAGTGCGGACAGCATGCTCGTCAGCGAACCGATTTCGACGGTACGCGGATCCGCAGTGAAGTCGTGTTCGGTCTGGAGGTCGTAATAGGCGTGCAGCAATGTGCTCTCGATCACCTCGTCGATCCGAGAGTGCCGCACCGCCTCCTGGAGGCTGACATGCGCGACGTCAGCCTCGAGGTCGTCGGCGACGATGTCGACGAAACCGACCGAGAGGATCTCGCGGGAGTCGTCGACGGAGACGGCGTTGAACACCCGAGCAGGGACGCCGAAGCCCTTGTCGGCCTCCCACGCGCTGATGAAGTCGTCGAAGGTCGCGCCGTCGCGCAGGCGGCGACGAAAGATCGCGATGATCACGGCCCCGAGAGTACCGCGGACGTTGATCCGCGCACCATTCCCGGTCCGCCGGCGACGCACGACCGATCCGTCAGCGCGGCGCTCCGGTCCCTGACAGAAGGAGATAACGTGATACGTTACCCCCAAACGGGGGACACTCTCCGTCCATGATCAAGGGAGATCAACCTGAACAATCGCTCGCGTCTCAGGTCTCGAATTGCGGCAGTCGTGCTCGCTTCCGCTGCTCTATTTGGCCTTTCGGCGGGTCCGGCGTCGGCTGCAGTCGAGGGCATATGCGCCTACGAGTACCAAGGGCGCTGTGTCAGCTGGGTGACTGACCAGTACACCTGCTACCACGTCTTCCAGACGACCACGAGCGGCTTCAAGCATCAGGCCTGCACTATCTGGAAGACCCAGGGCATCGTGACGGTCATCCCGTGATGCACGGCAGGGGGAACGTTCGCTCTCAATTCGTGAGCGTTCCCCTTGCACTCGGAGTCCTCATCAGTATCTCCGGTTGTGCACCCGCGGATTCGGGTGCAATCGCCGCGGTGTGTGGGGCTTTCGAACCAAGCTGGAACAGCCTCGTCGCCACTCGTCTCTCGTCCACGGACCCTGCCGACGTTGCACAGGTTCGAAAGAACGCGGTCGAGGTGTGGGCGGAGATAAGCCGCGGACCGGGTCCGGATGACATCACAGGGATGATTGGAACCGCGGCCGATCACCTCATGAACGCGTGGAACGCCACGACTACATCCAGTCGGCTCGGCTACGAGCGATCCCTAGTGAACGCCTCAGCGTACGTCGTCGGTCGCTGTTCAGCGGAGGGGTTTCCAATAGAGCTGGATGAGCTACCTATGCCGCTGCGGCCCGGAGCGCCGTAGTGCACTACCGGTCAGTCGGCGGCGCACGGACGATCCCCCAATGCAAGGCCGGGCAGACAGAAGCCGGAACCCTATCCGGACCACGGCTGGCACCGATCAGCGCCAAAGCTGAGCCCGCCGAGGCCGAGCACGTCTTGGTCGAGTACCTCGCGGCGAACGAGCGCGGCGGCCGTTTCTAGGGTCGCCACGGCTTCCTCTTCAAGTGCCGGAGGCAGAGTGGCGTGGGTGATCCGCGCGTCAACATCATCTGACGAACGCAGGCTCTCCGCGTGTCGAAGTGGCCGTCGATCGCGGTACGGTCACGTCCCACGCGCACCGCACGATCCTTTAGCCAGCTTGGGTCACAAGCCGAGCAGCCGCGGAACCGACAGGTAGAACCGCTTCGTCCCCGAGTCGGTCTGCGCTTCGGCGACTCGTTCGACTGCCGCGATGAACTCACGGCGGCCGTCCTCGTCGAGCTGATCCAGCGAATCTGCAACAGACTCGATTCCGTTGACGGCGACATCGGGATCAATCTCCGAGTCAGGCGAGTTCTCGAGCAGCGCGATGGCCGCGAGGATGCTCTCCACGAGGGGGTCGATATTCATGAACGCGACTTGCCTCTCACCTCGTTGGGACCGCCCCATATGACCTGCACGTCAGTCAGACGCACTTCTTCGGCGAGGTCAACCCCAAACTTGACGAAGAGGTCGTTGGGTGATTCGTCGATCCTCAATCGAGAATTGGTCAGGGGCGGTATTCGCCCCTTGGCGAGTCGCGGTGATCTTCCGGTCCGGCGAGTGGCGTTCCGCCACCTGAACCGAGCGCCGTCAGCGCAGTCGCCAAGCTGGCGAAGAGCGACGTCACAACTCGCGTGAAGGTCGACTTGGAGCCTCGGTTCGTCATGGATGCCTCCAGCACGAGCCTAGCGACGCAGGTTACCCACAGTCACCTGTTCGGATCCTCTTGCGGGGCGTCGATGGCTGACTGCCTTGGGCACTTGCGTAGTCTCGACAGGTGACCGACCCCGCAGATACGGATGCGCGACGATCGAAGGTGATCTGGCGCGCAGACCAATACCTGGGGGAATCCGACGCATACGTGGCGGCGACGCAGCTCGAGGCGCGCG
>NZ_SDPL01000265.1 GCF_004135055.1 Agromyces binzhouensis
TCCACCCCCCGGCCCGCCCAGACCGCACGCGTCGCGCGTGCCGTCGTGCTGCGCGGCCGACGCCGGGGCGAGCGCCGAATCCAGGCGACTCCCGCGGCGGCCTGAGCCTGCCGCCCTGGGCGTCGCCGGAGCCGTCATCCCCGATCGTTCAGCCCATAAGGTGGATTCCATGACGTTTACCGTCGCCGTCTCCGGCGCGTCCGGCTATGCGGGCGGGGAGCTGCTGCGCCTCCTCGCCGACCATCCCGAGTTCGACGTGCGGACCGTGACCGCGCACTCGAACGCCGGCCAGCCGCTCACCGCGGTTCAGCCGCACCTGCGCAGTTACACGCACCTCACCCTGAAGGAGACCTCGGCGGAGACCCTCTCCGGCCACGACGTCGTCTTCCTCGCCCTCCCGCACGGCGCGTCGGGTGCGATCGCGGCCCGACTGCCCGCCGAGACCCTCGTGATCGACTGCGGCGCCGATCACCGACTCGAGGACGCCGGCGACTGGGCGGCGTTCTACGGCGGGGAGTTCCACGGCGCGTGGGAGTACGGCGTGCCCGAACTGCCCCGGCTGTCGGGTACGCAGCGCACCAGGCTCGCGCGCACCCGGCGCGTCGCCGCGCCCGGCTGCAACGCCTCGACGGTCGCGCTCTCGCTCGCCCCGGGCATCCGGGCCGGCGTCATCGAGGACGCCGACCTCGTCTCGGTGCTCGCCGTCGGGCCGTCGGGGGCCGGGCGCGCGCTGAAGGCGCACCTCCTGGGGTCGGAGATCCTCGGCTCCGCGAACCCGTATGCCGTCGGCGGCACGCATCGCCACATCCCGGAGATCCAGCAGGCACTGCGCTGGGCCGGCGCGGCTGCGCCGACCATCTCGTTCACTCCCGTGATCGTCCCGATGTCGCGTGGCATCCTCGCTACCTCGACCGCGCGGGTCGTCCCGGGAACGGATGCCTCCGAGGTCCGGGCGGCCTGGGAGGACGCGTACGCGGCGGAGCCGTTCGTGCAGGTCCTGCCCGAGGGGCAGTTCCCGCGGACGGCCGACGTGCTCGGCGCGAACACGGCCCTCATCGGCCTCGCGGTCGACGCGGCGGCCGGCCGCGTGGTCGTCGTGACCGCGGTCGACAACCTCGTGAAGGGCACGGCCGGTGCCGCCATCCAATCCGCCAACATCGCGCTCGGCCTCGCCGAGGCGACCGGACTTCCCGTGAACGGAGTCGCACCGTGAGCGTGACCGCACCCCAGGGATTCGACGCCGCCGGCATCGCGGCCGGCATCAAGCGCTCGGGCGCCCTCGACCTCGCCGTCGTCGTCAATCGCGGCCCGCTGCAGGCGGGTGCCGCCGTCTTCACCTCGAACCGGGCGAAGGCGAACCCGATCCTCTGGTCCGAGCAGGTCGTCCAGGACGGCACGGTCGCCGCGATCGTGCTGAACTCCGGCGGCGCGAACTGCTTCACGGGGCCCGAGGGCTTCCAGGTCACGCACCGCACGGCGGAGGCTGCGGCATCCGCGCTCGGCGTCTCGGCCGGCGACGTGCTGGTGTGCTCGACCGGGCTCATCGGCGAACAGCTCGACGGCGAGGTGCTCGAGGAGGGCGTCCTCTCCGCGACGAACCGCCTCGCCGGCGACGAGGCCGCCGGCGCCGATGCGGCGCGCGCGATCATGACGACCGACTCGACGCCGAAGACGGTCGAGGTCGTCGTCGACGGATGGCGCATCGGCGGCATGGCGAAGGGCGCGGGCATGCTCGCACCGGGCCTCGCGACCATGCTCGTCGTGCTCACGACCGACGCGGTCATCGACTCGGCGGGGCTCGACGCGGCGCTCCGGCGCGCGACGCGCGTGACCTTCGACCGGCTCGACTCCGACGGCTGCATGTCGACGAACGACCAGGTCACGCTGCTCGCGTCCGGCGCCTCGGGCGTCGAGCCCGACCCCGAGACGTTCACCGAGGCGCTGACGACCGCGTGCCGCGATCTCGCCCTGCAGCTCCAGGCCGATGCCGAGGGCGCGAGCCACGACATCGCGATCGAGGTCCGCGGCGCCGTCACCGAGGACGACGCGGTCGAGGTGGGGCGCTCGGTCGCCCGGAACAACCTCTTCAAGGCCGCGATCTTCGGCAACGACCCGAACTGGGGGCGCGTGCTCGCGGCGATCGGCACCACGTCGGCGCCGTTCGATCCCTACCTCGTCGACGTCACGATGAACGGCGTCCGCGTCTGCCACGCCGGCCGGCCCGATCGCCCGCGCGACGACGTGGACCTCACCCCGCGCGCGACGAGCGTGCTCATCGAGCTGCACGCGGGCGAGGCATCCGCCACGATCTGGACCAGCGACCTCACGCACGACTACGTGCACGAGAACAGCGCGTACTCGAGTTGAACATGAGCGAGGAGCAGATGACGTCAGACGCGGACGCGTCCGATGCGGCCGCGACCGGCGACGTGCGCGGTGACGCGGCGACCGCCGCGCGGAAGGCCGAGACCCTCATCGAGGCCCTGCCGTGGTTGAAGCGATTCCACGGCGAGACGATCGTCGTGAAGTTCGGCGGCAACGCCATGGTGAGCCCCGAGCTGCAGCGCGCGTTCGCGGAGGACATGGTGTACCTGCGCTACGCCGGCATCCGTCCGGTCGTCGTGCACGGCGGCGGACCGCAGATCTCGTCGATGCTCGACCGACTCGGCATCCCGAGCGAGTTCCGCGGCGGCTACCGCGTGACGACCCCCGAGACGATGGACGTGGTCCGGATGGTGCTGTCGGGCCAGGTGAACCGCGAGCTCGTCAGCCTCATCAACGAGCACGGCCCGCTCGCGGCCGGCCTCTCGGGGGAGGACGCGGGCCTGTTCCGCGGCCGCCGTCGCGGTGCGGTCGTCGACGGCGTCGAGGTCGACCTCGGACTCGTCGGCGACGTCGTCGAGGTCGACCCTGAGGGCGTGCACGCGCAGGTCGATGCCGGCCGCATCCCGGTCGTGTCGTCGATCGCGCCCGATCTCGACCAGCCCGGCCAGTCGCTCAACGTGAACGCCGACTCGGCCGCCGCGTCGCTCGCGGTCGCGCTGGGCGCGGCGAAGCTCGTCATCCTGACCGACGTCGCGGGGCTCTACCGCGACTGGCCGAACCGCAACTCGCTCGTCTCCGAGATCGACGTCGCGGAGCTGGAGGCGCTGCTGCCGTCGCTCGAGTCGGGGATGATCCCGAAGATGACCGCGTGCCTCGAGGCGGTCGCCGGCGGCGTGCCCAAGGCCGCGATCATCGACGGCCGCGTCCCGCACTCGATCCTGCTCGAGATCTTCACGCAGCAGGGCATCGGCACCGAGGTGGTCCGGGGTGCGACGGATGCCGCGGGGGTGGCCTCGTGACGGACGCGCACGACTGGCGCGAGCACTACTCGCGCCGCATGATGAAGACGCTCGGTACGCCCCTCGCCAAGCTCGAGCGCGGCGAGGGCGCCTGGGTGCAGGACGACGCGGGCACCTGGTACCTCGACTTCCTCGCCGGCATCGCCGTGAACTCCCTCGGGCACGGGCACCCCGTCTTCGTCGAGGCCGTCTCGCAGCAGGCGGCGAAGCTCGCGCACGTGTCGAACTACTTCGCGACCGAGCCGGCGCTCGCGCTCGCCGACCGGCTCACGCGACTGTCCGGTGCGGGGGAGACGGGCCGCGTGTGGTTCGGCAACTCCGGCGCGGAGGCGAACGAGGCCGCGTTCAAGCTGGCCCGCCTCAACAACTCCGGAGGCGCGCGCACGCGCGTGCTCGCGCTCGTGGACGCGTTCCACGGCCGGACCATGGGGTCGCTCGCGCTGACCGGCAAGCCCGCGATGCGCGACGCGTTCGAACCGCTCCCCGGCGGGGTCACCCATATCCCCTCGACGATCGAGGCGCTCGAGGTCGAACTCGACGAGTCCGTCGCGGCGCTGGTCCTCGAACCCATCAAGGGCGAGGCCGGGGTGCTCGAGCTGCCCGAGGGCTACCTGCAGGCCGCGAGGGAGCTCACGCGCCGGCACGGCGCGCTCCTCATCATCGACGAGGTGCAGACCGGCGCCGGCCGCACGGGCGAGTGGTTCGCCTTCCAGCACGCCGGGATCCTGCCCGACGCGATCACGGTCGCCAAGGGCATGGGCGGCGGCATCCCGATCGGCGGGCTCGTGACCTTCGCGCACGCCTCCGACCTCTTCTCGCGAGGCCAGCACGGCTCCACCTACGGGGGCAATCCGCTCTCCACCGCGGTCGCGAACGCCGTCCTGTCGGAGATCGAGCGCGCCGGTCTCGTCGAGAACGCCGCGCGCCGCGGTTCCGAGCTCCGCGAGCGCGTGCTCGGCCTCGGCTCGCCGCTCGTCGCGGGGATGCGCGGCCGCGGGCTCCTCGCCGGCGTC
>NZ_SDPL01000266.1 GCF_004135055.1 Agromyces binzhouensis
GCCCGTCGCGGCTGCCGCGTGGGCGCCGTCGGGACCCTCGTCGGCGCGGCGGGCCGGCGCGGGATCGACCGGCCATCGGGCACCTCGACCGGCTCGGGCGCGATCACGAGACCGTCGCGCGAGGCCGCGACATCCGCCAGCAGTTCGAGCCAGGCGCGGTTCATGGCGGGTCGACGCCGGTCGGCGTACCGGAACTCCAGGGCGACCGACGGGCCGAGCCACAGGCCCACCTCGCGGCCGTCGACCGTCGCCGTGAACGCGAAGTGCTCACGTCGCCGGAGCTTGCCGAGGATCACCACCTGGAGGTGTGCGAGCGTGCGGTCGTCCACGGGGATCGACAGTCGGCTGTCATAGACGAGGGTTCCCATCTCGGCCGGACTCCTTCCGACTGTGCGGGGGGTGAGGATTCGCGAGCGGTGCCGACCATCGCGGTCCCCCTCCGTCGAGGTCATGCACCGCTCGCGCTGAGAACGCTACGCCCTCGCAGGCGAGCGCTGGGCAGGCAGGGGCGGAATCTTCCGAATCCGGATATCCCGAAACTCAGGATCGGCGACGTACACTTACCCGATCCGGTACGCCCCGACGCCGGGAACGAGGGAGATGCATGGTCGGACTGGCCCGGTCCGCGATCGACACGCGCGACCCCGAGGCGGCGCGCGATGCCTTCGCGCCCATGGTCCCGCGGCTCGCCTTCGGCCGGGCCGACCCGTCCGAGTTCCGCGTGCGGCTGAGGTTCGACGCCGCGCCCTCGTTCACCGTGATCGAATACGCGTTCTCGGCACCCGCCGCGAGCGTCGCCGGCGCCGACGACCTCGTCGTGATCTCCGCGAAGGGCCGCGGCTTCGACCTGCGCCACGGGCGCACCCCCGTCGACACCTCGCTGCCGTACCTGCAGGCGCCCGAGGGGCTCGCCGCGACCTGGGACGCGGTCGCCGCGCGCGCCATCATGCTGGACCGCGCGGGCGTCGCCGCCGTCGCCCGGGCGATCACGGGCGACGCCGAGGTCGAGCCGGGATTCGTCACCGTCGCGCCGCGGAGCGCGGAGCTCGGCCGTCACTGGCAGCGGATCGCGCACCGGGTGCGAGAGGCGATGCTCGTCACCCCCGAGGCGTTCGCGGAGCCGCTCATCGCCGCCGCCGCGTTCAACCGGCTCGCCACGGCCTACCTGCATGCGTTCCAGGTGGTCGCCCTCGACCTCGAGGGGCGACGGATGTCGTTCGGCGCGCGCTCGCGGACCGTGCGGGCCGCCGTCGACCACATGCACGCGCACGCCGCCGAACCGATCTCGGTCCAGGACATCGCGGCCGCGCTGCACATCTCGGTCCGCGGACTCCATTCCGCGTTCGCCGCGGAACTCGGCCAGTCGCCGTCCGAGCACCTGCGCGGCATCCGCCTCGCCGGAGTGCGCGACGAGCTGCGCTTCGCGCCGCCCGACCAGGGCATCGCGGCCGTCGCCCGCCGGTGGGGGTTCGCGCACCTCTCCCGCTTCGCCGGGACGTACGCCCGCGAGTTCGGCGAACTCCCCTCGGAGACCGTCGGCGCGCGATTGCGCGCGGTGCCTACAGTCGCGCGAGGATGAAGTCCACGCGCTCCGTCGGCGGGAGCACGGGGACGCACGGCGGATCGCTGCAAAGAGGCAATTGCCGCCACCGTCCCACCGGAGTAGCATTCGCGCCGGACGGAGCGGAAGCCGGTTCCGGGGATCGGGGGATTCCGCGCCACGGCGGTCGGGAGAGGGCATGCCGAACACCGTCGAGCAGGCGATCGCGTTCGCACGCGCGCACCCCACGAAGGATGTCGGGCAGATCGATTCGTCGTGGGCGGGATGGTGCGCCGCGCTGGTGTTCTGGGCCGGCGACTTCGGCCGTTCGTTCGGGACCGCGCTGGAGGCGGGGTCCTCTTCCGGGCCCCTCCGCGCCGACTGGCGGACCGCACCGCGCGGCGCGATCCACTACTGGGCGGGCGTCTTCATCGACGGCGTCGAGTGCGGGCACACGGCCATCGATATCGGCGGCGGCAACCATACGTTGCTGATGGCGTCCTCCCGGGTCGACAACTTCGGTACCGCGATCGGGACGATCGCATTCGCCGACTACGACCAGCCGAGCTACCGCGGATGGTCGATGAGGTGGGGCTCGGAGACGCTGGCTGGCGTGGACGCGCTCGGGCGTCCGAGACCCGACGATGAAAGGGACGACGACATGACCTTCCGCATCGTGAACCCGACCGACCCAGGCGACAATGCGCTGTACGCGCTCTCCGACTCGGGTCGGTGGGTGAAGATCAGCAACCCGGCCGATCTGGTGCTCCTCCAGAAGTTCCGATCCGGAGACATCAGCGACATCACCAAGGGCCAGGTGAGCATCGTCAGGCGGTACCTCCAGAAGCTCTCGCCGAGTTCGCCCCCCTTCGACCCACAGGCGTTCGCCGCGGCCGTCGCCAAGCGCCTGGTGGGGCGAGTCAACGACTCGACGGATGTCGAGCAGGCGGTGAACGAGGCGATCGAGGAGCAGACGCCTCCGCTCGAGGAGGATCCGCTGATCGTGCGGCCCGGATGACGAGGCCGAACCCCTCCGAGCCCGGTCCGGCATGACGGGCTCGACCCGCGCCCGGCATTGCGACGGCGTGCGGTGCCTACAGGCGCGCGAGGCTGAAGTCCACGCGCTCCGGCGGCGGGAGCACGGGGACGCGGACGACCGGGATCGGCAAGGACAGGTAGACCTCGAGCCTGAGGTCGTGGATACGACGCTGGGCAGCGGCATCCTCGGTCCTCGCCTAGTCGGCGTGCAGCGGCAGCAGGTCCATGATGAATGGCTTGCGGTATCGCACGAGCTGAAGGGCCAGCACGTACGGCATCGGGCGGTGGAGCGTCACGGATTCCGCGACGCGGGCCCGCCGCCGTACGCTGGCGTGACGGCGACGACGCCGGAGGACCCATCGGCAGGAGGCGCGGCGGATGACCGGGTGGCGGATTCGCGAATTCCATCGGGATGACCTCGACGGCATCCTCCATCTCTGGGAGCACGCGACGACCTCGCCGATCGAGCCGGTCTACGGGCTCAGCGAGGTGCTCGCCTCCTGCGAGAAGGACGACGCGCTGGTCGCCGTCCACGGCGAGGAGGTCGTCGGCGCCGTCGTCGGCCGGGCGGCCCACAACCAGGGCTGGATCGTGTTCCTGGCGACGACGCCCGAGTGGCGAGGTCGGGGGATCGGCACCGCGCTCCTCGCCGCCCTCGAGAAGAAGATGGAGCCGCACGGCCTCGGCAAGCTGTCCGCGCTCGTGCCCGAGGCGGAGGAGACGCGCGTCGACGCGTTCCGACGGCAGGGCTTCGAGCTCCGCCAGCACCTCCGCTACTACGAGCGGCGCATCCCGGTCCAGCGGGAGGAGCTCAGCTCGCTCGCCGAGCTCGGCGGACGCATCCTCCCGCGCGACCTCTGGGAGGCCGTCGCCGGCATGCGCCGTGAGAAGGAGATCCTCGAGCAGCGGCTCGTCATGCCCCTCGCCGAGCCGGACCTCGCGGAGCGGTTCGGCGTGGTCCCGCCGCGCGCCGTCGTGCTGTTCGGCCCGCCCGGAACCGGCAAGACGACCTTCGCGAAGGCGATCGCCTCACGACTGGAGTGGTCGTTCGTCGAGGTCTTCCCGTCACGTCTCGCGGCCGACCCGGGCGGGCTGGCCGGGGCGCTCCGCGACACCTTCACGAAGATCGCGGAACTCGAGCACGCGGTCGTGTTCATCGACGAGGTCGAGGAGATCGCGGCGCAGCGCTCCGGCGAACCGCCGTCGCCGCTCCAGGGCGTCACGAACGAGCTCCTGAAGATCATCCCCGCGTTCCGCGAGCAGCCCGGCCGGCTGCTCGTGTGCGCCACGAACTTCATCCGCGCGCTCGATACCGCGTTCCTGCGCCACGGCCGCTTCGACTACGTCATCCCCATCGGCCTTCCGGACGAGACGGCGCGGACGGCGATCTGGCGGCGCTACATCCCGGAGGCCGTCGCCGCCGATGTCGACCTCGCCGTGCTGGTCGAGCGGACCGCGGGGTTCTCCCCGGCCGACATCGAGTTCGCCGCCCGCAGTGCGTCGCAGCGCGCGTTCGAGGCCGCGCTCTCGAGCGGGACGGATGCCGCGGCCGAGCGTCCCGGGCCGACGACCCACGACTACCTGGAGGCGATCTCCGGCACGCGGACGACGGTGTCCGCGGAGACGACGGCGGCGTTCCTGGAGGACATCGAGGCGCTCGCGCGCGTGTAGCGGGGAGCGCGCCCGGGCCGACGCTGCCGACCGCGAGCCGGGTCCGGCCGGGTCGGAGCGGCACCGCTCAGGAGGGCGGCAGCGAACCGCCCGGGGTGCCGGG
>NZ_SDPL01000267.1 GCF_004135055.1 Agromyces binzhouensis
AGCGCCCGCGGCTCCGGCCGCCCCGAGGGTCCGCGCCGTGCCCGAGGGCACCGAGGCGCGCGGCTTCGTCCTCTACGTCGGCATCGACGAGCTGAAGGCCGCGGCCGACGGCACGAGCCTGCACCGCATCGTCGAAGCCCTCCGCACCCTCACCGCCGAGCTCGCCCCCTCGGCCGAGACCTACGCGGCCGTCGCCCTCGCACCAGAGGGCGCCGGCGGCCGCGACGTCGATGTCGTCCGTCTCGCGCTGCAGGACCCGGCGGCGCTCGCCCGCCAGCGCGAGGAGCAGGGACTCAGCGACGACGCCGATCGCCACCCCGACGGCGTCATCATCGACATCTCGCGCAAGCGCGTCCTGCTCGACGGCGAGCCCGCCGGCCTGACCTACAAGGAGTTCGAGCTCCTGCAGTACCTCGTGCTGCGCGAGGGTCGCACGATCGACCGCCACGAGCTCATCGACGGGCTCTGGGCCGGCGACGACGAGATCCCGAACGAGCGCACCATCGACGTGCACATCCGCCGGCTGCGCTCGAAGCTCGCGCACTACCAGGACATCGTGCGGACGGTGCGCGGCGTCGGCTACCGGTTCGACCGGCATGCGGACGTCTCCATCCGCCAGGCCTCCACGCCGAGCCCCGACGTGTTCTGATCCGGAAGAAGTCCCGCATTCGGGGCACATTCCACTAGCGCCCGTTATCTATCCGTTATATATTCGTAGCGCACCGGTTGTTTGCTGTGGCGGCCGGTGCGGAATGTGATTGCAGGACACTCTTGGTGCAAGGGAGAGGGCCGGTCGTCAGCCTCTACGACCGGCCCTCAACCGTGTCCGCCCCCAGTTGAGGGGGCCCCGCCGCGCCATCCCGGGCCCGGCATCCCGCGGGAGTGCATGCATCCGTATCCTTGGTCTCATCGGCGGCTGAGCGCCGCCCCTCCGAGGAGAGGAGCCTGGATTGGCGGATCGCGCGATGGCGGTGGCTGCATGGGAGGCGCTCTTCCGCGCCCAGGTCTCGATCATGCGACGACTCTCGGCGGAATTCCCCACCGAGGTCATGTCGCTCAACGAGTACGACGTGCTCTTCAACCTCTCGCGCGCCCCTGGTCGGCACCTCCGGTTGAAGGAGCTCAATCGGCACGTCCTCATCTCGCAGCCGAGCGTGAGCCGGCTCGTCGATCGACTCGCCGGGCGCGGGTGGGTCGAGAAGACCGACGACCCCCTCGACGGCCGCGGCACGATCGTGCACCTCACCGCCAAGGGCTTCCAGGAGTTCCGCCGCGCCGCCATCCACCACATGGAGGCCATCACCGACCGCGTCGGCGGGACCCTCGACGACGACGAACTGCAGCAGCTCATCGGGCTGTGCGATCGACTGCGCGAAGCGCAGGATCCGGCCGGGCCGGCTCCGCACCCGTCGGACGGATGATCCGACGGACCCGGTGGCGGCCGCGCCGGCTACAACGCGATCAGGCGTGACGCCACGAGGTCGTCGCCGTCGAAGCCCTCCAATCGGAGCACGCTGTCGGGCGTCGCCCCGGCGACGGAGACGTCGAGGTCCGTGGTCCCGTCCGGGGTGACGGCGGTGCCGACGGGTCGGCCGTCGAGGTAGACGTCGACGCTGTCGATCGACTCCGTCTGGAGGGTGAGGGTGACCCGGCCGTTCGCCGGGGCGCCGACTGCGGCCCCGAGCACCCGGACGGTGCCGCCGGCCAGCAGCCTCCCTGCGGCCTCCATGAGGTCGACGTTGTCCTCCATCACGTCCCTCCGCGTGAGCTGGTGGGACTCGTCCGGCACGACCCCGAGATCCTCGACCGGCTGGCCGAAGCGGTCGCCGACCCTGAGGCAGCGCCGGAGGGACACCCGATATGCGGCACCCGACGGCAGCGCTCGCAGCGGGCCGCCCGTCCAGTCGGCGCGCAGGGCCTCGTGGGTCAGCACGTTCGCGCCCCCTGCGCCGGTGTTCTCGTCGACGCCGAGGACGGGTCCGATGGCGTGGTCCTGGAATCCGGCGGCGAAGATGTCGGTCGCGCTGTAGCAGAGGGCGTCGGTGATCAGCACGACCGGACCGTGGTAGAGCTGGCCGACGCTGTTGACGACGTCCTCGGGGTAGAGCGGCAGCGCCCGGGAGAACGGGGCCCCCGTCGTGATCGACTCGTCGATCGACGGCTTCCAGTCGCGGTAGTCGGCCACCCGGCCGCAGAGGTCCGCGGTCAGCCGGGTGTTGATGAACTGCATCGGCTCGGGCCGGACCCGCCGGGGCGTGAAGAACTGGAGCAGGAACTCGGATGCGATGACGAAGCCGCCGCCGTTGCCGCGGACGTCGAGGATCAGGCCGTCCTTCGGCAGGACGGCGGCCAGCCGCGCGACCTCCTCGATGAACGCGGCGATGTTGCGATCCTCCATGAAGAACGTGTAGATCCTCAGGTGGCCGAACGTCCCGCTCGCGGTCGAGACCGTTCGGGCCTTGAGTTCGGTCGGCCGGTTGGTCGGCACGATGCCGGCCTCCTGCTGCGCCTTGGTGGCTCGCGGAACGTCGAGCGCACTGCGCTCGACCCGCGCCTCCTCCTTCAGCGAGGACGGGGCGAACAGCCGTCGCTTGACCCGGCGGCTGAGTTCGGTCTTCAGGTCCAGCCCGATCAGGTGCGACGACGGCGACGAGATCCCGGTCGGCAGCTCGGCACTCGCATCGCCTCCACCCAGGTCCGTCGAGGATTCGAACACCCGCCACGGCAGGCGCGTCTCGTGCTCCGCGGCGCCGACGCGGTACGTCAGGTCCACCCAGTCTTCGTCCGGCGGCAGCGACATCCGCACCGGTCGGATCGTCATGTTCTCCAGGCCTCGCGCGAGGCTGGCCGCCTTGTTGCTGCCGGCCTCGCGGGCGGCGTTGCGTTCTACCGCGATCGCCATCGGCGTGCCGTTCCAGTGCGTGACCTCGGCGCCGACGACCAGGTCGGGATCGCCGGTGAGGTGGTCGAACGTCTTGGTGACGATCCACTGCGGCCGACCGCCCTCCACGCAGCGTTCGACCAGGATGCCGAGGAACGCGAAGCCGACGTAGCGGTCGGGGAGGATGTAGTTCGTGTGCAGGTCGCGCAGGCCGAGGAAGACGCGCTGCAGCGAGATGTGGAATTCCGCCTCGGTCAGCATGGGCAGCCGGGAACGGAGCAGTCGCAGGCTCTGGAGCGGATCGACGGCGTGCATCGCGCGCTTGAGCGGCAGGTGGACGTAGAGCCCCTCGATCAGGATCTCCGCCTGATCGACGAGCGTCCTCCGCTGCGCCTCGCTGAGCGGGCTCGCCTCGACGTGAGCCCGGAACTCCGGCATCGTGCGAACCGCTCCGAGTCCGTGGCCGCGCCCCATCCCGATGACGTTGATCGACGGCATGTCATCCCCCCGGATTCCTCGGGGCACGGCGGGCGATCCTCCGTCCGCCGTCGCCCGGTCGGGCCGAGCGATGTGCTCGGCGGCTCACCCACGCCGGAGGATGGCACGCACCGACGAACGGATGCTCCGCTCCTGTCCTACTCCCCCTGACGGAATATGAACAGTCCTCATTTTCTGGGACGCGCGGGGACCTGATGGCGGGCATGACGGTGGGACGGGAACCCTACCTCCCGCCCCACCGCGGCCTCACAGGAGGCCCTCCCCGCCGAGCGACCCGAACTGAGCTCGGCGAGCCACCTCCCGAGCGACCGTGCTTGGGAAATCCGGTCGCATTCGCCGCGGTGCAGCGATCTGTCGGGTCGGGTCCCGACTCGGGTTTTGAGGAATCGTATCGTTTCGCCGAGACAGCAGCAGTGCCCCAGAGCGGGGGTCACGGATCGGACGCGAGGTTCCGGTTCGGCCCCGGTTCAGGCGTTGACCGGCTGCCCGCCGGGCCAGTCGATCGACTCCTCGTAGCCCGGATGCTTCCGCAGCCACGCGGCGATGAAGGGGCACCGCGGCACGATCCGCTCGCCGCGCCGGATCGCATCCTCTACGACCCACTTCGCCAGCATCGAACCGAGGCCGCGGCCCTCGAACGCCGGATCGACCACCGTGTGCGTGAAGATGATCCGGCCGGGACTCGCCCGGAACTTCGCGAAGCCGGCCTGGCCACCGCCGAGCAGGAGCCGATAGCGGCTCGCCTCGTCGTCGCGGACGATCTCGACATCGTCGTCGGGCACGGGATCTCCTCTCCTCGCGGGCCGCTCGGCCCGCAGGCTCATCAGGTGGAACGTGCCAGGCTCGGATGCATTCCCGGCGGCGCGGCTCCGGCGAACGCGAAGGTCGGGATCGTCGTCGTGCGGACCCGGTCGCCGAGCGCGGCCGCGCCGCGAGCGGGCCCCGCGACGAGCCCGCCGACCGCCGCC
>NZ_SDPL01000268.1 GCF_004135055.1 Agromyces binzhouensis
CCGCCGGCCTCGACGTGCGCGCCGTCGACGGCGGGTCGGCGCCCTCCGAGGCGGGTTCCGTCGAGCCGGCCGTGAACGAGGAGACGGCGGGCGTGCTCGGCGACCTCGCCGCGCGGCTCGACGCGCTGCCGCAACTGCTCGGTCCCGAGGGCGGCGACCTCGGCTCGAACTCGTGGGTCGTCTCGGGCGCCCTGACCGACACGGGCATGCCACTGCTCGCCAACGACCCGCATCTCGGGCCCGCGATGCCCTCGATCTGGGTCCAGATGGGGCTCCACTGCGCCGAGCTCTCGCCGCTGTGCACGTTCGACGTCGCCGGGTTCGGGTTCTCCGGCCTCCCCGGCATCATCATCGGCCACAACGAGCGCATCGCGTGGGGCTTCACCAATCTCGCTCCCGACGTGGCCGACCTCTACCTCGAGCGCGTGACCGAGGACTCCTACGAACTCGACGGCGAGCTCGTCCCGCTCACCACGCGCGAGGAGGTCATCGAGGTCGCCGGCGGCGAACCCGTGACGGTGACCGTGCGGTCGACCGCGAGGGGGCCGATCGTCACGGACATCGGCTCGGACTTCGCGGCGGTCGCCGAGGGGAACGCGTCGACCGCGGACGGCGCCGAGGAGCCCGTCGAGGGCGCCGCCGAGCCGAAGCTCGAGGTGTCGCTCCAGTGGACCGCGCTGCAGCCCGGCCGCACGCCCCAGGCGGTCTTCGCGATGAACCGCGCCGAGGACTGGGACGAGTTCCGGGCCGCGGCCGAACGCTTCGAGGTGCCGTCCCAGAACGTCGTCTACGCCGACGTCGACGGCAACATCGGCTACCAGGCTCCCGGCCGGGTCCCCGTGCGCTCCGCGGGCGACGGCACCGTCCCGCTGCCGGGCTGGACCAGCGAGAACGGCTGGACCGGGACGGTCCCCTACGACGAGCTCCCGTCGGTGCTGAACCCGGAGCGCGGATACATCGTGACCGCGAACAACGCCGTCGAGGAGGACGGCCCCATGCTCACGCGGGACTGGGACCTCGGCTACCGCGCCGAGGGGATCGAGCGCCGCCTGGGCGAGCTCATCGCCGCGGGTGAGCCGATCACCGCGGAGGACATGAGCGAGATCCAGTTCGACACGCGCGACGCCAACGCCGAGGCGTTCCTGCCGGTGATCGCCGAGCTCGAACTCGACGGCGACGCCGCACGCGGCGCGCGGCTCCTCGCGGACTGGGATGCGTCGGCCGATGTGGACAGCGCCCAGGCGGCGTACTTCGCGGTCTTCTGGCGGAACCTGCTCGACGGCATGTTCGGGGGGCTCCCCGAGTCGACGCGACCGGTCGGCGGCGACCGGTGGTTCTCGGTCCTCGGCACCCTCCTGGGGCAGCCGGAGGACGCGTGGTGGTCCGACCGGGCGTCGGGCGCCACCGGACGCGACGCGGTGCTCGCCGCCGCCCTGGACGCCGCGTGGGCCGAGGCATCCGACCTCATGGGCGACGACCCCGGTGCATGGAGGTGGGGCAGCCTGCACACCCTGAGCCTGACGAACCAGACCTTCGGCGAGTCGGGCATCGGACCGGTCGAGTGGCTGTTCAACCGCGGCCCGTACGAGGCGGGCGGCGGATCGGCGATCGTGAACGCCAACGGCTGGGACGCGACGCTCGGGTACGAGGTGAACTGGGTGCCGTCGATGCGCATGGTCGTCGACCTCGACGACTTCGACGACTCGACCTGGGTGAACCTGACCGGTGCGTCTGGGCACGCCTTCCACCCGCACTACGACGACCAGGCGGAGCTCTGGCAGGCGGGCGAGACGCGCGAGTGGCCGTTCTCGACCCGCGCGGTGCGGAGGGCTGCGACCGACGCGCTCGTCCTGCAGCCCGGACGCTGACGCGACGGCGCGCGCACCGCACCGCGCGCCGCGGCTCAGCGCAGCACCGAGCTCAGCAGCAGGCTCGTCTCGCTGTTGACCACGCCGTCGATCGACCGGATGCGTCCGAGCACGCGGTCGAATTCGCCGAGGGTCTCCGTTCGGAGCTCGGCGACGAGGTCCCACCCTCCGTTGGTCGTGTGCAGCGCGATGATCTCGGGGAACCCGCGGAGGCGGCGGATGACGTCGTCGGTCGTGCGCCCCTCGACCTCGATGAACGAGATCGCGTGGATCGACAGCGGGTCGGACTCGTCGCGCACGCGCACCGAGAACCCCACGATGATGCCGGATGCCACGAGCCGGTCGATGCGCCCCGTGACGGTCGCCCGGGCGACGCCGAGCCGGCGCGAGAGCTCGGCCACGGGCGTCCGTCCGTCCTCTCGGAGGAGCGCCAGGAGGCGGCGGTCGAGATCGTCGAGCGGTTCCATGCACACATCGTACAGCGGGATGTCGCAGACTGATCTCTCAGCAGACAATCCGTGTGCAGGACGGTCGTTGCCGTTGCATATCGTCGGATCGTACCCTCGAATCACCGGACTGAAGGGAACGATATGACGAGCTTCGTCGACGTACGCAACATGATCGGCTGGGTCGCGGGAACCGGCCCCGAGCGCATCATCGCGGGGATCATGGAGTACCTCGAGCAGGACTTCGCGCGCTGGGAGAGCTTCGACAAGACGCCCCGCGTGGCCAGCCACACGCCGTTCGGCGTCATCGAGCTCATGCCGACGAGCGATCACGAGTCCTACGCCTTCAAGTACGTCAACGGGCACCCCTCCAACCCCGCACGCGGCTACCAGACCGTCACCGCCTTCGGCGTGCTCGCCGACGTGCACAACGGCTACCCCACTTTCCTCGCGGAGATGACCGTCCTCACCGCGCTCCGCACGGCCGCCACGTCCGCGTTCGCGGCAAAGCTGCTGGCACGCCCCGACTCCCGGGTCATGGCGATGATCGGCACCGGGAGCCAGGCCGAGTTCCAGGCGCTCGCGTTCCGCCATGCCTTCGGCATCACGACGCTGCGCGTGTTCGACGTCGACCCCGACGCGATCGCGAAGTTCGTCCGCAACATGCTCCCGCTGGGCTTCGAGATCGAGGTCGCCGGCAGCGCGGCGGAGGCGCTCGAGGGCGCCGACATCGTGACCACGTGCACGGCCGACAAGGCGCGGGCGACGGTCGTCGCCGACGAGTGGGTCCGTCCGGGCATGCACCTGAACGCGATCGGCGGGGACTGCCCCGGCAAGACCGAGCTCGACCCCGCGATCCTCGACCGCGCCGACGTCTTCGTCGAGTACACGCCGCAGACGCGCATCGAGGGCGAGATCCAGGCCAAGCCCGCCGACTTCCCCGTCACCGAGCTGTGGGAGGTCCTCGCGGGCCGGAAGCCCGGCCGCGCGAACGCGGAGGCGATCACGGTCTTCGACTCGGTGGGCTTCGCGATCGAGGACTTCTCGGCCCTGCGCTACGCGCGCGACCAGGTGGCCGGGACGTCGTTCGAGCAGCGGATCGACCTCGTCGCGGATCCCGACGACCCGAAGGACCTCTTCGGCCTGGTCGGCGCCTTCTCGCCGGTGGGCTGAGCGGATGTCGGTCCAGTCCCCGTCCGCGGTCGTCATGGTCCGGCCGCACCACTTCTCGCCCAACCCGCACACCGTCGCCGACAACGGCTTCCAGCCGAACGCCGACGGACTCGACCCCGACCGGCTCGCGGCATCGGCCTACGACGAGGTCACGCGCGCGGCCGCCGCGCTCGAGGCCGCGGGCGTGACCGTGCACCTCTTCGAGGACGAGACGACCCACCGGCCCGACAGCGTCTTCCCCAACAACTGGATCTCCACGCACTCGGGCGGGCACATCGCGCTGTTCCCGATGTTCACGCCGAACCGCCGGACCGAGCGGCGCGGCGACATCGTCGAGCTGCTGAAGACCACGTACCGGGTGCAGGACGTCATCGACTACTCGGGACTCGAGTACGACGACGTCTTCCTCGAGGGCACGGGGGCGATGGTGCTCGACCACGAGTCGCGCATCGCGTACGCCGCACGTTCGAACCGGGCCGACCCGATCGCACTCGAGCGGTTCTGCACGAACTTCGGCTACGAGCCGATGGTCTTCGATGCGGTCGACGGTCGAGGCGTCGCGGTCTACCACACCAACGTGATCCTGAGCATCGCGACCGACTTCGCGCTCGTCGCCGCCGACATGTTCGTCTCCCCCGCACGCCGCGACGAGGTGCTCGGCAGGCTGGGCGCTCGCGGCCGACGCGACGTCATCGCCCTCGACAACGCGCAGGTCGACGCCTTCGCGGGCAACGCGCTCGAGCTGTGGACCGCGCAGGGCCGCGTCCTCGCGCTCTCGCGCACGGCCTTCGACGCGCTGACCGCCGACCAGCGCGCGCGCATCGAGCGCTCCGCGC
>NZ_SDPL01000269.1 GCF_004135055.1 Agromyces binzhouensis
ATCGGCCTCCGGCTCGCAGGCGCCGACCCAGCCGGGGCCGGCCGGGATGTCGTCGCCGCGGCGGTACGCCTCGGCGACGGCACGGGCGCGGTCGTCGGCGGCCTCGTTCATCGGGTGGCCGACGTGGCCCCGGACCCACTCGAACCGGTAGCGGCGACCGGCGAGTGCCGCGTCGAGCTGTTCGAGCAGCTCGCGGTTCAGCACGGGGGAGCCGTCGGCCTTGCGCCAGCCCTTGCGCTTCCAGCCGGCCATCCACTTCGTGAGCGAGTTGATCACGTACTGGCTGTCGCACTGCACGAGGAGCTCGTCGTCGAGGTGGGCGGTCGCGCGGAACAGCTCGAGCACCGCGGTCAGCTCGCCCTGGTTGTTCGTCGCGCGGGGCCATCCGCCCGCCGCCCAGCAGTCGTCGGAGACGTACCAGGCCCAGCCCGCCGGGCCGGGGTTGCCGAGGGCGGAGCCGTCGGCGGCGGCGATGATCATGCGGTCGTCCTTCCGGTGGGGGCGGGCGGCGACCATGCTATCGGCGTCCGCCGACCGGATCGCGCCGACGGGCCGCCCGACCTCGGCGGACCGGGCGGTCATGTCAGGGCGCGCGCGTAGACTGCTCCGGTGATCCTGCAGGGCTTGAACACGGCGCTTTCGCGCGCCTCCACGATCGACCGAGCCCTCGCGGAGGCCGATCGGAACGCCGACTTCTCCGCTCCGGCCGGGCTCGACGCGCCCCTGCTCGCGGGGCTGCTGGGCCGTCGCACGACCAACGGCCACCCGCCCGTCCTGTTCGTGATCACCGCGACGAGTCGCGAAGGCGAGGCGCTGCGCAGTTCGCTCGCCCCGTACCTCGACGACGCCGAGATCCTCGAGTTCCCGGCGTGGGAGACGCTGCCCCACGAGCGGCTCAGCCCGAGCGCCGAGACGGTCGGGCGTCGCCTGCACGCCATCCGGCGGATGGCCGCCTGGAGCACCGAGGGCGCGAGGCATCCGCTCGTCATCGTCGCGTCAGTGCGCGCCGCGCTGCAGCCCGTCGCCGACAACCTGGCCGACCTCGCGCCCGTCGAACTCGTCGCGGGTGGGCGCGGCCACGACCTGTCCGACCTCGCCCTGCGGCTCGTCGACCTCGCGTACTCGCGCGTCGACATGGTGTCGCGCCGGGGCGAGTTCGCGGTGCGCGGCGGCATCCTCGACGTCTTCCCGCCGACGGCCGACCACCCCGTCCGCGTCGACTTCTTCGGCGACGAGGTCGAAGAACTGAGGGCGTTCTCGGTCGCCGACCAGCGATCGCTGCCCGACGTGGTCGATCAGGTGGTCCTCGCGCCGAGCCGCGAAATGCTGCTCACCGAGCCGGTGCGCCAGCGCGCGCGCGAGATGGTCCACGAGTTCCCCAACCTCTCGGGCATGCTCGAGCGCATCGCCGAGGGAATCCCGGTCGAGGGCATGGAATCGCTCGCGCCGGCGCTGGTCGAGCGACTGGTTCCCGTGACCTCCTACCTCCCCGCGGGCGCCGCGGTCGCGGTGGTCGGGCCCGAGCGGGTCGCCGGTCGTGCGGTGAGCCTCGGCGAGACGAACCGCGAGTTCCTGGCGGCGGCGTGGGATGCCGCGACCGCGGGTGCCGCGGCGCCCATCGACCTCGCCGCCGGAGACTTCCTGACCCTGCGCGCGCTGCGCGAATCCGTGCTCTTCAGCGCTCCCGGCGCGCCCGACGCCGACCACGTGTGGTGGACCTTCTCGAGCTTCGACCAGGGCGACGCGGCCGAGGCCGTCGGCGAGACCGCCGGCGGGGCGGATGCCGCGTACGTGCGGGTCGCGGCCACGACCGTGCCGAGCTTCCAGGGCAACGTCGAGGGCGCCGTCGCGCACGTCGGCGAACGGCTGCGCGACGGGTGGAGCCTCGTCGTCGCCGCCGCCGGACACGGACTCGTCGAGCGCGCGCGCGACGTGCTCGCCGAGCACGGGCTCGCCGGGCGCATCGTCGAGACCGTGCCCGACGAGCTCGAGCCGGGCGTCGCGTTCCTCGTGCAGGCCCAGGCGGCTGCCGGGTTCGAGCTGCCCGAGGCGAAGGTCGGCCTCATCGCCGAGGCCGAGTTCTACGGTCGCTCGGCCGGGTACGACACCCGGCAGGTCAAGAAGCTCGCGAGCCGGCGACGCAACGTCGTCGACCCCCTGCAGCTGAAGGCCGGCGACCACGTCGTCCACTCCACGCACGGCATCGGCCGGTTCGTCGAACTCGTGCAGCGCGAGGTCGCCGGCGCCCGGCCGACCGGTCCGAGCCGCACCGCCGGGATCAAGCCGGCGCCGAAGACCGTGCGCGAGTACGTCGTGCTCGAGTACGCGCCCTCCAAGCGCGGGCAGCCCGGCGACCGGCTCTACGTGCCCATGGACCAGCTCGACCTGCTCAGCCGCTACGTCGGCGGCGAGGCGCCGAGCCTGTCGAAGATGGGCGGGAGCGACTGGTCGCAGGCCAAGAGCCGTGCGCGCAAGGCCGTGCGCGACATCGCGGTCGAGCTCGTGAAGCTGTACTCGGCGCGGATGGCGGCCAAGGGGCACGCCTTCGGCCAGGACACGCCCTGGCAGCACGAGCTCGAGGAGGCCTTCCCGTACGCCGAGACGCCCGACCAGCTGCAGACCATCGACGAGGTCAAGGCCGACATGGAGCGGCCCATCCCGATGGATCGACTGCTCGCCGGCGACGTCGGGTTCGGCAAGACCGAGGTCGCGGTGCGCGCCGCGTTCAAGGCGATCCAGGACGGCAAGCAGGTCGCGATGCTCGTGCCGACGACGCTCCTCGTGCGACAGCACGTCGAGACGTTCTCCGAGCGGTTCGCGGGCTTCCCCGTGCACGTGCGCGCGCTCAGCCGCTTCCAGACCGACAAGGAGGTGCGCGAGACCGTCGCCGGCCTCGCGGACGGCACGGTCGACATGGTCATCGGCACGCACCGGATCCTCACCGAGCAGATCGCGTTCAAGGACCTGGGCCTCCTGGTCATCGACGAGGAGCAGCGCTTCGGCGTCGAGCACAAGGACCAGCTGAAGAAGCTGAAGACGAACGTCGACATCCTCGCGATGAGCGCCACCCCGATCCCGCGCACCCTCGAGATGGCCGTCACCGGCATCCGCGAGATGTCGACGCTCGCGACGGCGCCCGAGGACCGGCACCCGATCCTGACGTTCGTCGGCCCGTACACCGACCAGCAGGTCGCCGCCGCCATCCGCCGCGAGATGCTCCGCGAGGGCCAGGTGTTCTTCGTGCACAATCGGGTGTCCTCGATCAACCGGGTCGCGGCGCAGCTCGCCGAACTCGTGCCCGAGGCGCGCATCGCGGTCGCGCACGGCCAGCTCAACGAGCACGTGCTCGAGCAGATCGTCGGGGACTTCTGGGAGCGCAAGTTCGACGTGCTCGTCTCGACGACGATCATCGAGACCGGTCTCGACATCTCCAACGCGAACACGATCATCATCGACCGGGCCGACAAGTACGGCCTGTCGCAGCTCCACCAGCTCCGCGGCCGGGTCGGCCGCGGCCGCGAGCGGGCCTACGCGTACTTCCTCTACGATCCGGCCAAGCCGCTCTCCGAGACCGCGCACGACCGGCTCTCGACGATCGCGGCGAACAACGAGCTCGGCAGCGGCATGCAGGTCGCCCTGAAGGACCTCGAGATCCGCGGCGCGGGCAACCTGCTCGGCGCCGAGCAGGCCGGGCACATCGCGGGCGTGGGCTTCGACCTCTACCTGCGGATGATCGGCGAGGCCGTCAACGCGTTCCGCGGCGAGGTCGCCGAGGGGCAGACGGAGCTGCGGCTGGAGCTGCCCGTCGACGCGCACATCCCTGAGGACTACGTCGACAGCGAGCGACTGCGACTCGAGGCCTACCAGAAGCTCTCGGCCGCGAGCGGCCCGGCCGCGAAGGACGGCCAGATCGACCTGGTGGTCGAGGAGCTCGTCGACCGCTACGGCGAGCTACCCGAACCGGTCGAGCATCTCGTTGCCGTCTCGAGGCTGCGCCGCACGGCGCAGCTCGCCGGACTCTCCGACGTCATCGCGACGGGCTCCAAGCTGCGCATCGCGCCCGCGAAGCTGCCGGACTCGCGTCGCGTGCGGCTCGAGCGCATGTACCCGGGGGCGAAGCTCTTCCCGCAGAACGACGTCATCCTCGTGCCGTTCCCGACGCCGGGCGGCGAGGCGCCGGGAGACGCCGACCTCATCGAATGGGTCTCGAACCTGATCGGGGTGATCTTCCCGGCAGAGCAGCGGGCCGCGCCCGCCGAGGGCGCGGCCGCGACCGCCGGCTGACGCAGGCGCGAGACCCGGCCGGGGACCCGGCAC
>NZ_SDPL01000027.1 GCF_004135055.1 Agromyces binzhouensis
ACGCGTGGCCCGCCGCGGTCGCGGGCCCGCGCGAGGGCTGAGCGCCGACGACCTCCCGCGCCGGCCGGCAGGTGGAGTGCCGGCCGGTGCGGGAACTGCGGGGTCGCCACGCGCCATCCGACCCATGCATCTTGACGAACGGCCCTGACGGGGCGATGGTGAACACGTCAACCGCGATGGCGCGGGATGCCGCGCGAGGGAGCGAGCCGCATGGAGACCACGACCGACCTCACCACCGAGCAGATCGCCCGAGCGTTCTCGGGCCATCGATTCGACCTGGCCCTCCAGCATCTCGCGGATGACGTGATCTGGACCTCCGTCGGCGGCGGTCCGCTGGTCGGCCGGAAGGCGGTGGCGAAGGCGATCGAGCGCACCGCCGCCGACCTCGCCGACGTCACGACGGAGTTCCAGCGGTTCCGTTCGGTCGTGGGCGAGGACAGCGTCGTCGTCGATGCGCTCGCCCGCTACACCGACGCCGACGGCGGGGTGTCGATCGTGGCCTCCTGCGACGTCTTCGACTTCGCGGCCGACGGGCGGATCACGGAGATCGTGTCGTACATGATCGAGCTGTCGAACTGACGCGCCGGCGCCAGTGCGCCGTCACCCGGCCACGAACGCGGCCTGGGTGAGGCGCTCGGAAGCGTCCCAGATCCGCGCCGCGTCGTCCTCGCTCCGAAGCGGAGGGTAGAGCCGCTGCGGTGCGGGCGACCCGCCAAGGTGGCCGAGCCCGCGAGGGCCGTACAGCGCTCCGCCCTCGGCGGACGGATCGGTCGCGGCCATGAGCGCCGGCAGCGACGCGGAATCGACCGTGCCGACGATGATGCCCCGGGCCGAGAGCGCGCGGATCATCCCGATCGCGCGCGTGTCCGCGTGACGATCGAGCTCGGGGCGCGCGGCGAGCAGGCTCGTCGGGGCGATGCCCGGATGCGAGAGGTTGCTCGTGATGCCCCATCCCTCGGCGCGGCTGCGGCGTTCGAGTTCGAGGCCGAACAGCCCGAATGCGATCTTGGACCGACTGTAGGCGCGCTGCCCGTCGTACCCGTGCTCGGAGTTCAGGTCGTCCCAGTCGATCGCACCCCGACGTGCCGCGATGCTGACCTGCGAGGTCACCCTGGCCCGCCCCGCACGCAACAGCGGTGCGAGGTGCGCGACGAGGGCGAAGTGGCCGAGGTGGTTGGTGCCGAACTGCAGTTCGAATCCGTCGGCGGTGAGCTGCCGGTCGGGCGGTGTCATGACGCCCGCGTTGTTGATGAGGATGTGGATGGGGTGTCCCTCCGCGGCGAGCGTGTCCCCGAGGGCGGCGACGGAGCCGAGCGATGACAGGTCGAGGCGTCGCAGCGAGACCTCGGCGCTCGGAACGCGATCGCGGATCCGCGCGATCGCCCGCTCGCCCTTCCCGGGATTGCGGACCGGCAGGATCACCTCGGCACCCGCCGCGGCGAGTCGCTCGGCGATCCTCAGCCCCATCCCGTCGCTGGCGCCGGTGACGACCGCGCGCTTCCCGGTCAGGTCGGGGATCTCGATGTCGATGGTGCGGTGTGGCATTCGGGTACTCCTCGTCGTCGGTCACCCCACCGTCGCCGGTCCGCGACACGTCATCCAGAGACCGCCGATCCCCGGTTCGCGAGGCCCGGCCTTCCGCTCGCATGGGTGGGACGGATGATCCGTGGCTCCGGACGGCCGAGCGAGGTAGAAACGAAGCAGCACTGCTGAGACGGGGTTCACCATGATCGATCGCGCCGGGTTGGCGGAGTTCCTCCGCAGTCGCCGCGAGGCGCTGCAGCCCGAGGACGTCGGCCTGCCCCGCGGCCCGCGCAGGAGGACCAGCGGGCTGCGTCGCGAGGAGGTCGCGTCGCTGTGCCACATGTCGACCGACTACTACTCGCGGCTGGAGCAGGAGCGCGGTCCGCAGCCGTCGCCCCAGATGCTCGCGTCCATCGCGCTCGGACTGCACCTGTCGCTCGACGAGCGCGACCACCTCTTCCGGCTCGCGGGGCAGAACCCGCCGGCGCGCGGCGAGGTCAGCAAGCACATCAGTCCCGGACTGCTGCGCATCTTCGACCGCCTGGACGACACACCCGCCGAGATCGTCACCGAGCTCGGCGAGACGCTGCGGCAGACGCCGATGGCGGTCGCGCTGACCGGCGATGCGTCGGCGTACTCGGGCCCCGAGCGCAGCGTGGGCTACCGATGGTTCACGTACCCGTCGGCGCGCGATCGCCACGCCCCGGAGGAGCACGCGTTCCTCAGCCGCATGTACGCATCGGGCCTTCGTGAGATCGTCACGCTCCGCGGGCCGGAGTCTCGGGCCGCGCACCTCGCGGGGTTGCTCCTCGAGCGGAGCGACGAGTTCCGACGCGTGTGGGACGACCACGAGATCGGCGTGCGTCCGCACGAGGTGAAGCACTTCATCCACCCCGAGGTGGGCCCCCTCGAGCTGACGTGCCAGCGGCTGATCGACCCCGACCAGGGGCATTCGCTGCTCGTCTACACCGCGATCCCCGGCAGCGAGAGCCACGACCGGTTGAGCCTGCTCGCCGTCATCGGCGCGCAGGCGCTCGGCTGAGCCGTAGCCCGATGACCCCGTGATGACGCCGCCCGCGCGGCATCGGTATCGAGCCCGGGGCGCCGGGTCAGTCGAGCTCGCGGAGCTCGGACGTGCGCTCGCTCGGGGTGTCGCCCGTGTTCACGACGCCCTGGGGCTCGATGAGGATCGCCGAGACCTCGCCCGCGGCCTTCGGGCAGTGCTCGACGCCGCGCGGGACGACGTAGACGTCGCCCGGCCCGAGCTCCACGTCGCCCGCTCGCAGCTGGATGACGAGCTGCCCCGAGAGCACCATGAACAGCTCGTCGGTGTCGGGGTGCGCGTGCCAGGTGAACTCGCCGAGGAGCTTCACGACCTTCACGTCGTAGTCGTTCACGCTCGCGAGCCGGTGGGGCTGCCAGTGCTCCGTGAACGAGTCGAGGGCGTCGTGCACGTTGCGGATCCGGGCGTCGCTCATGGTCCGATCCTCTCTTCGGCGATCGCCCACCGCAACGCGGGCAACCCCGTCGCCCACGTGGGGAGGAATGGGGGCGACGACGGGACCGGAACCCGTCGTCGCCCCCGCACCGTCACCCCTCCGTCGCCGCGACCGGCGCGGCCACCACGGCGAAGGATGCCGCGAGCAGCGCCTCGTCGCGCGAGGAGGGGCCGACCAGCAGCTCGAACGTTCCCGGCTCGACCACGCGCGTGCCGTTCGCGTCGACGAGCGTGCAGTCGGCGACGGCGAGCTCGACGGAGACCACGCGCGACTCGCCCGGTTCGAGGTCGACGAGGCGGTAGGCCTTCAACTCCTTGTCCGCCCAGCTCACCGACGTCACCTCGTCGCGGAGGTACGCCTGCACCAGCTCGCGTGCCGGACGGGTTCCGGTGTTCGTGACGCGGACCTCGGCCCGCACCGTGGCATCGGGCGCGACGGCGTCGTCGAGGACCCGGAGGTCGTCGTACTCGACGGTGGTGTACGTCAGGCCCTCGCCGAACGCGTACGCCGGGCTCTGCGTGAGGTCGGCGTAGCGGGTGCCGTGCTGGCCGCGGATCTGGTTGTAGTAGGTCGGCTGCTGGCCGGCGTGCCGGGCGAACGAGATCGGCAGGCGCCCGCTCGGCTCGACGAGTCCGAGCAGCAGCTCGGCGATGGCCCGGCCGCCTTCCATGCCGGGGTTCGCGGCCCAGACGAGGGCCGACGCGCGTTCCGCCGACGGCGGGAGCACGAGGGGCTTCGAGGCGAGCAGCACGACGACGAACGGCGTGCCGGTCTCGGCGACCGCGTCGAGGAGCGCGACCTGGTCGCCGACGAGTTCGAGCGTCGCGGTCGAACGGCCCTCGCCGACGAGCTCGATGCGGTCGCCGACCACCACGACGGCGAGGTCGCTGCGACGTGCGGCGTCTGCGGCCTCGGCGATGAGCGCCTCGTCGGGCGCGCAGGGCACGACCACCTGCGGTCGCGGCTGCCCGTCGGGGAAGAACGCGCCCTCGGGGTCCTCGTCGAGGGTCAGGATGCGCGCACCATCGGCGTGCTCGATCGTCCAGTCGGCCGGCGCCGCTCGCTGCAGCCCGTCGAGCACGGTCGTGATCATGCCGCGCGGGTGGCCGTCGGGCAGCCAGTCCGCCTGGCCCGACGAGCCCGCCCAGTCGCCGAGCTGCGTCTGGGCGTCGTCGGCGAGCGGGCCGATGACGGCGACCCGTCGGGGGGTGCCGTCCGAGACCGCGCGGCCCGCGGCATCCGGAACCCGCCCCTGCAGGAGCGGGAGCACGCCGTCGTTGCGCAGGAGCACGAGCGACCGGCGCGCCGCCTCGAGGTTGAGCGACGCGTGCGTCGAGCTGCCGACGACCGCGTCGATGCGCGCGAGATCCGGCTTCCGGGGGTTCTCGAAGAGCCCGAACTCGAACTTCAGCAGCAGGATGCGCGAGACCGCGCGGTCGAGGTCGGACTCGGCGAGGAGCCCCCGCTCGATCGCCTCGAGCGCCCCTCGGAAGAAGCCGGGCGTCGTCATGACCATGTCGTTGCCCGCCTTCACCGCGGCGGCGGCCGCGTGGGCGTAGTCGGGCTGCACCTTCTGCTCCCACACCATCCGGCCGACGTTGTCCCAGTCGGTGATGAGCGTGCCCGTGTAGCCCCACTCGCCGCGCAGCACGTCGTTCAGGAGCCACTCGTTCACCGTGATCGGCACGCCGTCGGTGGTCTGGTACCCGAGCATGAACGTGCGGCAGCCCTCCTTCGCCACGCGTTCGAACGGCGGCAGGAACCAGGAACGGAGCTTGCGGCGCGAGAGGTCGGCCTCGCTCGCGTCACGGCCGCCCTGCGTCTCGGAGTAGCCGGCGAAGTGCTTGGCGGTCGCGAGGATCGCCGTGTCGTCCTCGAGCCCGCCGCCCTGGTAGCCGCGCACCATCGCCGAGGCGAGCTCGCCGATGAGGAACGGGTCCTCGCCGAACGTCTCGTCGATGCGCCCCCAGCGCAGGTCGCGCGCGATGCAGAGCACGGGCGAGAAGGTCCAGTGGACCCCGGTCGCGGCGACCTCCACGGCGGTCGCGCGTGCGACCCGCTCGAGCAGGTCGGCATCCCACGACGCGGCCATGCCGAGCTGGGTGGGGAAGATCGTCGCGCCCTCGAAGAACGAGTGCCCGTGGATGCAGTCCTCCCCGACGAGCAGGGGGATCCGCAGCCGCGTCTGCGCGACGAGCTCGTGGGCGCGTGCGATCCGCTCGGGCGACGCGTGCAGGATCGATCCGACGTGCTGTCGCAGCACCTGGTCCTCGAGGTCCTCGCGGGCGTCGAGCTGCAGCATCTGCCCGACCTTCTCCTCGACCGTCATCCGGGAGAGGAGGTCGGCGATGCGGTCGGCGACGGGGCGGTTCGCGTCGAGGTACATGGGTGTGACGATATCGGCGGTGGTCACGGGTTCTCCTCAGTCCGGGTGGCGGGGCGCACGGCGGTCACGGTGTCGTTGACGTTCAGCCCCTTCTTCTTCATCGCGCGGGCCCGCTCGCCGGCGGACCGCAGGCGCGGGTTGACGTACTCGTCGATGCCGAAGTTGATGAGCGAGAGGGCGACGCCGATGGCCGCGATGCAGAGCCCCGGCGGCAGGTACCACCACCACTGGTTCTGCCGGAACGCGCCCTGCGCGCCGGCCCAGTTGAGGATGGTGCCCCAGTTGTAGGTCGTGACCGGGATGACGCCGATGTACGACAGGGTCGTGAGGGCCAGGATGGCCGCGGTCACCGTGCCGACGAAGCTCGCCGCGATGAGCGCCATGAGGTTGGGGAGCATCTCGACCGTGATGATGCGGCGAAGCGGCTCGCCGTTGGCGCGCGCGGCCTGGATGAAGTCGCGGTTGCGCAGCGACATCGTCTGGGCGCGCAGGACGCGGGCGCCCCACGCCCAGCCGATGAGGCCGAGCACCGCGGCGACGACGGCCAGCGGCGGGTCCTCGAACATCGACGCGACGATGATGATGAGCGGCAGGCCCGGGATCACGAGGAAGACGTTGGTGAGCGCCGAGAGGCTCTCGCTGCGCCATCCGCGGAGGTAGCCCGACATCACGCCGACGACGATCGCGATGAGGGTCGCGATGATCGCCGCGAGGAAGCCGACGACGATCACGCCGCGCGTGCCGTGGATGACCTGGCTCAGCACGTCCTCGCCGATGTGGGTCGTGCCGAGCCAGTGCTCGGCCGACGGCGGCTGGAAGCGCGCGGTGTGGTCGACCGCGGTCGGCGAGTACGGCGCGAGCACGTCGGCGAAGATCGCCACGAGCACGAAGAAGCCGAGGATCGAGAGCCCTGCGATCGACTTGCCGTTGCGGAACATAGCGAAGGCGCTGCCGAGCTTCGACCGGAACGTGGGTCGGTCGTGCGTGGTCTTCGCGGGCGGATCCTCCGCCGTGCGGATCGTCGCGGTCGCGGGTACGCCCGCCGGGCGGGCGGTCGCCGGATCGTTCGTCCGGTCGGTCACGGTGGTGTCCATGGCTCAGGCCTCCGTCTGGCGCGTGCGCGGGTCGAGGAATGCGTAGGCGATGTCGGCGAGGAGGTTCGCCAGCAGCACCGAGAGCGTGATCACGAGGAAGACGCCCTGCATCAGCGCGTAGTCCTTCGCGTTCGTGGCATCCAGCAGCAGCTTGCCGACGCCCGGGTAGCTGAAGACCATCTCCATCACGATCGTGCCGCCGACGATGAAGCCGATCGACAGCGCGAAGCTCTGGATCTGGGGGAGCACGGCGTTGCGCGCGGCGTACCCCCAGAGCACCCGCTTGCGGGGCATCCCCTTCGCCTCGGCGACCATGACGTAGTCCTCGTCGAGCACCGTGAGCATCATGTTGCGCATGCCGAGCATCCAGCCGCCGAGCGAGGCGATGATGATCGTCGCGGCGGGCAGCGTGCCGTGGTGGATGACCTGGCCGATGAACTCGGGTGAGAACTCCGGGCTCATGCCGACGCCGTAGGCCTTGCCGATCGGGAACCAGCCGAGGTTCACCGAGAACAGCGCGATCGCGAGCAGCCCGAGCCAGAAGTAGGGGATGGTGCTGAGGAACGTCGTGACCGGGATCAGCGCGTCGAGCCGGCTGCCCCGGCGCCATCCGACGATCGCGCCGCCGATCGTGCCGATCGCGAACGAGACGATCGTCGCGAAGCCGACGAGGCCGATGGTCCAGGGCAGCGACTGGCCGATGACCTCGGTGACCGGGCGTAGGCCGTGCAGCAGCGAGACGCCGAGGTCGCCGCGCAGCAGCAGCGCCCAGTAGTCGAGGTACTGCTGCCAGAGGCTCTTGTCGGTGTCGAGGCCGAGGAGCGAGCGCAGCGCCTCCGCCGCCTCGGGGCTGACGTTGCGGTTGCGCGAGAGGTACTGCGTGACGGCGTCGCCCTTCATCATCCGTGGCAGGAAGAAGTTGATCGTGATCGCCGCCCACAGGGTGAAGAGGTAGAACACGGCACGGCCGCCGAGGAACCGCCACGGGATCCGCGAGCGGCCCCTGGTCGCGCGGGTCGCGGTGGTGCCGGCCTCGACGGCTTCGGTCTCGCTGCCTGAGGGCAGGTCGGCGCGCGTCTCGGTCTCGTGGGTGTGGGACTGGGGCTGGACCGCGGTCACAGTGCACCTCCGTCGATGCCGGATGCCGACGCGAAGTGCGCGTCGGGGTCGGGGGATGCCGCCCGGAGCTCCTGCGTGTACGGGTGCTGCGGGTTCAGGATGACGTCGTCCGCGGGTCCGCGTTCGACCACGCGTCCCTGGTTGAGCACGAGGATCTCGTCGCTGAAGTGGCGGGCGGTCGCGAGGTCGTGCGTGATGTAGAGCACGCCGAGGCCCTCCTCGCGCTGCAGGTCGGCGAGCAGGTTCAGCACGCCGAGGCGGATCGAGACGTCGAGCATCGAGACCGGCTCGTCGGCCACGAGCAGCTTGGGCCGGGATGCCAGGGCGCGGGCGATCGCGACGCGCTGCCGCTGGCCGCCGGAGAGCTCGTGCGGCCGCCGGTCGATCACGACGCCCGGGTCGAGCCGGACGCGCTCGAGCAGGCGCCGCACCTCGGCGTCCTCCTCCGATTTCGGCACGATGCGGTCGAGCCGGAGCGGACGCTGGAGGTGGTACCGGATCGAGTGGTACGGGTTGAGGGAGGCGAACGGGTCCTGGAAGACCATCCGCAGCTGCTGGCGGTAGGCGCGCAGCCCCGCGCCGCGACGGGGGATCGCCCGACCGTCGAGTCGCACCTCGCCGCTCGTGGGCGTCTCGAGCTGGGTCAGGATCTTCGCGATCGTGGACTTGCCGCTGCCGGACTGGCCGACGAGGCCGATCGTCTGCCCGGACCGGAGCGTGAAGCTCACGTCGTCGAGTGCGGTGATGTGGCCGGCGCCGCGCACCGCGTACACCTTGGTGACGGCGTCGAACTCGAGGAGCGTCATCGCAGCACCATCCCCTTCTCTCCGGTGAGGCGCGGGAAGGACGACAGCAGCGTCTTCGTGTAGTCGTCCTGCGGGTCGTGCCAGATCCGCTCGGCGGTGTCGAGCTCGACGATCTCGCCGTCGCGCATGATCGCGATGCGGTCGCTGATCTCGAGGAGGAGCGGGAGGTCGTGCGTGATGAAGACGACCGAGAAGCCGAACTCGTGGCGGAGCGCCGAGATCTGGCGGAGGATCTCGCGCTGGACGAGCACGTCGAGCGCCGTGGTCGGCTCGTCCATGACCATGAGCTGCGGGCGGAGCGCGAGCGCCATCGCGATCATGACGCGCTGCCGCATGCCGCCCGACAGCTCGTGCGGGAACGAGCGGTACCGCTGCGCTCCCACCTTGACGATCTCGAGCAGCTCGACGACTGCCTCCCGACGCTGGGCCCTCGTGAGGCTCGGGCGGTGCACCTCGAACACGTCCTCGAGCTGCGAGCCGATCGTCGCGACCGGGTTCAGCGAGTTCATCGCGCCCTGGAAGACCATCGAGACCTTGTCCCAGCGGAACCGGCGCATCTCGTCGGCCTCGAGGGCGTTGACGTCGATGTCCTCGCCGCTCGCGTCGTGGAAGACGACCGAACCGCTCGTGATCACCGCCGGTGCCTTGAGGAGGCGCTGCACGCCGTAGGCGAGGGTGGTCTTGCCGCATCCGCTCTCGCCGGCGAGGCCCAGGATCTCACCGCGGCGGAGGTTCAGCGTGACGTTCCTGACCGCTTCCACGGCCGGGTCGACGTCGTACACGACCGAGAAGTCGCGGACGGACAGCAACGTGTCGCTCATGGGTGGGGGTTCCCTTCGTGATGCCCGACGTGCGGGCTGATGCCGGCAGGGGGTGGGGCGGATGCACCGGGGTGCACCCGCCCCATCCGGCGCGGGTCAGTCGGCCGGCTGCAGCTTCGCCAGGATCTGGACGATGCCGGGCTGCGTCGGGTCGGCCGAGGCGTACTGGTCGTCCTCGGTCGGGAACCCGACGTAGTTCCGGGTGTTGTACTCGCCGAGCAGCGGGTGCGAGCCGAGCGGGATGGCCGGCACGTTCTCGACGAACGCGGCCTGCATGACGGCCAGCGCCGCCTCGCGGTCGGCGTCGGACGACGCGTTGGCGTAGGTGTTCAGCGCCTCGGTGACCGCGGGGTCGTCGAAGCGGCCGAAGTTGAACTGGGCGCGGTCGTCGACGATCCACTTCGGGTCCATCGTCGAGGTGTAGAGGCCGTAGGCGTTGCCGGTGTCCTCGAGCCAGTGGATGATCGCCTGGAAGGTGCCCTCCTGGCGGGCGGCGTCCCAGCCGCCCCAGTCGGGCTGGTCGACCTTGACCTCGATGCCGAGCGCCGCGTCGAGCTCCTCGGCGATGAGCGCCTGCTCGGTGTTCCAGTCGCTCCATCCGGCCGGGACCGAGATCGAGAACGAGACGGCGTCGCCGTCCGGGTCGATCAGCTTCTCGTCCTTCCAGGTGTAGCCGGCGTCCTCGAGGATGCCCTTGGCCCTGTCGACGTCGACCTCGTACTCCTCGCCCTGGTACTCGGGGAGGATCTCGTCCTCGAGCAGGCCGCTGAGGCCGGTCGCACTCCAGATCGCGGTGCTCGCGCCTTCGCGTGCGATGTCGACGTAGGCCTGGCGGTCGATCGTCCACGCGAGCGCCTGGCGGAGGGCCGGGTCGTCGAACGGCTCGGTCTGGAGGTTCATGAAGAGGGTGCCGGCGCCGGCCGTGGGGGATGCGAGGAAGTGGTTGTCCTCGTCGGCGGCCAGGTAGCTCTCCTCGATCTGCGGGATGAACGCCTGGGCCCAGTCGGCCTCGCCCGAGACGAGCGCGGTGGTGAGGGCGGCGTTGTCGCCGTAGGAGACGTAGTGCAGCTCGGGCACGGCCAGGTCGCCGCCCCAGTAGTCCTCGTTCGCCGTGAGGGTGACCGACTCGGTCGACCAGGTGTCGAGCACGTAGGGTCCGGTGCCGACGGCGAGGCCCTCGCCGGTGAGCGGGTCGGTGTTGGGGTCGTCGATCTCCTCCCAGATGTGCTTGGGCACGATCGGGGTGTGCAGCACGCGCGACTGCGCGATGTACTTCGAGTCGGCGAACTTCAGGGTGATCGCGTCGCCGTCGACGGTCGCGCCCTCGTACTTCAGGCCCGAGGTGTCGGCGAGCCTGCCGGTGAGGAACTGGTCGAAGGTGAAGACGATGTCGTCACCGGTGAACTCGGTGCCGTCGCTCCACGTGACGCCGCTGCGGGGCACCACGGTGAGCTCGGTGTAGTCGTCGTTCCACTCGACCGACTCCGCGAGCCACGGGGTGGTGCCGAGGTCGCCCGTGGGGTTCACGAGCGCGAGCGGCTCGAAGATGACCTTGGCGTAGCCGTACTTCGAGGCGGACGAGTCGCCGAGGTACGGGTTGTGCGATTCGGTGGTGATCGCGCCGTCGGGCTTGGCGATCGTGAGCGCTGCGCCGCTCTCCGCCGGGGTGCTGTCGGTGTTCGCGCCGGCGCAACCGGTGAGCACCAGCGTCGCGGCGATGCCGACGGCGCCGAGGGACGTACTGAGCCTCATTGCTTCTCCTTCGTGTGGGGGCACGACACCGTGCCTGCCTGAAGGGGCGACGCCGGCGTCGAGTGGGTGCGGCGTTAACTTACTATCAAGTAAGTAAGTAACGCAACGCGCCGTTCTCCGCCCGCGCGGGCGTGCGTAGACTCGTGATCCGGCAGGCGAGGAAGGGGGTGCCACCGATGACGGAATCGACGGCGGCTCAGCGTCGGCAGCCGCGGTCGCGCCCCGAGACGCTCGCGAAGCGGCGTGACATCCTCGACGCCGCGGTCGAGATCTTCGGGAGCAAGGGGTTCGCGGGCGGAACCCTCCAGGAGATCGCGGACCAGGTGGGCATGACCCACGCGGGGATCCTCCATCACTTCGGGTCGAAGGACCAGCTCCTCCTCGAGGTGCTCAGCCATCGCGACGAGACCGACGTGGCCGATCTCGAGGAGCAGCACATCCCCGGCGGGATGGCGCTCTTCCGGCATCTCGTGCGGACGGCGTTCGTCAACGCCCACCGCGCCGGCATCGTGCAGGCCTACGTCGTGCTGTCGGCGGAGTCGGTGACCGACGATCACCCGGGGCGCGTGTTCTTCCAGAAGCGCTACGAGACGCTGCGAGGCGAGGTCGCCCGCGCCTTCGAGGTCGTGTGCGCCGAGCGCGGCGTCGCCGCTCCTGACACGATCGAACTCGCCTCGGCGAGCATCCTCGCCGTCATGGACGGCCTTCAGGTGCAGTGGCTGCTCGACCCCGCGGCGGTCGACCTCGGCCGCGCGTCGGAGTTCGCCATCGAGGCGATCGTCGACTCGGTGCTCTCGCCGTCGCCGTCGCCGCTGGCCTGACGCGCCCCAACGGGCGCCGAGCGCAGCTTTCGGCGCTCAGGCCACGCCGCCGCCCGCCTTCCGCGAGTACCACTCGACGAGGTTGCCGCCCTCGAACGAGCGCACCGCGTCGAGCGAGAACCCGCGCGGTGAGAAGTCCGGGCCGAACGCCGGCAGTCCGGCGCCCGCGACGACCGGGTACCGCTTGATGACGAGCTCGTCGATCTCGTCGAGGAGCTGCCCGGCGAGCCGCCCGCCGCCCGCGAGGTAGATGTCGAGCGCCGAGTCCTCGGCCTTGAGTGCGCGCACGGTCTCCACGACGTCGCCGGCGACGACCGTCACCGCGGGGTCGGGCTGCTCGAGGCTGCGCGAGACACGTACTGGCGCAGGTGCGGATACGGCGACGTCACGCCGAGCTGCAGCGCCGGATCGTAGGTGCGCCGGCCCATGACGACGGTGTCGAATCGGGTTGGTGCGACACCCGCGAGGCCGAACTGCTCGCGGAAGGCGCCGGGCAGCGCGTCGCCGTAGTCGCCGGCCATCCACGCCATGTACTCGTCGGAGCCGGGGAAGAAGTCGACCTCGTCGTCGGGCCCTGCGATGAACCCGTCGATCGAGAGGGAGATGTAGTAGGTGAGCTTCCGCATGCGTCCTGCCTCTTCGTTGCTGCCCGTTCGTCGGTGCGTGCGCTCAACCACTTTACTCATAGTGGTTAGGATGGCAAGAGGCGGCGGGAGCACCCGCGGCACGAGACCGAGGAGAGAGCGGATGGTTCGGAACCCCGAGCGACGACGGCGACTGCTCGACGCCGCGGTCGACGTGATCGCGGGCCACGGCAGCCGCGGGCTGACGTTCGGCGCCGTCGACCGCGAGGCGGGTGCGCCGGCCGGCACGGCGTCGAATTACTTCGCATCGCGCGACCAGCTCGTCGACGAGCTCGCCGCGCACGTGTTCGAGCGGCTCGCGCCCGACCCGGTCGAGACGGCGAAGCGGATGTCGCATCCGCACACGCGCGAGACCGAGCGCGATCTCATGTGCTGGCTCATCGAACGCGCGGTGGCCGATCGAGCCGCCCACCTCGCGCTGTTCGAGCTGCGCCTCGAGGCGACCCGCAATCCACGTCTCGCGCCCGCCGTGACGCGGCACTTCGCCGGCAACCTCGCGAGCGCGACCAGCGACCACGTCGACGGCGGATTCCCGGGCGACGAGGCGACGGTCCTCGTGCTGTACCTCGCGATGAACGGGCTGCTCCTCGAGCACCTGACGATGCCCGAGCTCCTCGGCGAGGAGGAGGTGCAGCGCGTCGTCGACCAGGTCGTCACGGCGATCGTCCCGGAGGGGTGAGCTGCCGCTCGCCGGGACGACGGCGCCCCCAGGATCAGTGCGGCCCGCGCCGCCCGAACACCCCCGCGAACACCGCGTGCAGCAGTGGGATCACCGACACCCCGAGCAGGATGCCGCCCCACACGGGCTCATCCGCGCGCAGCAGGATGCCGCCCAGGAACAGCCCCACGAAGACGACGGCCGAGACGATGCGCCCGGCCGTGCGCTCGAGGCGCGCCATCCGGTGCTCGATGCGGGGCGAGTTCGCGACGAGGCGGCCGTTCTCGATGCGGTCGACGACCTTGTCGAGGCGGCCCGGCAGGCGCCAGGCCGTGCCGGCGACCGACATCGCCTCGCGGCCCAGCGCCTGGACGATGTTGCCGCGCTCGTCGCGGAGGAGCTTGGCGGCGTAGGGCTCGACGGCGTCCCACATGTTGAACTCGGGGTCGAGCGAGCTGCACATGCCCGAGGTCAGCGACATGGCGCGGATGATGAGCAGGAAGTTCTCGGGCAGCTGGAACGGCAGCGTGCGCATGACGTCGCTGAACTCGATCGCGAACCGGCGCAGCTCGCGCTCGTCGACCTGCGCGAGCTCGGCGAAGCCCATGCCGCCGAAGCGTGCGAACAGCTCGGTCATCGCCCGCTCGAGCTCCGCGGTCTCGGCGGTCGGCAGCAGGAAGCCGACGCTGCGGAAGCTCTCGACCAGCCGCTTCCCGTCGCGCGAGGCGACCGCGATCATCAGCTGCTGCAGGGCCTGGCGCAGCCCGTCGGGCACCTGGCCCATCATGCCGAAGTCGATGAAGGTGAGCTTCCAGGCGGGCGCCGGCCCCGCGGCATCCGTCGTCACCTGCGTCGAAGCGGATGCCGCGGCATCCGTCTCGCCGGACAGCACCCCGACCGGCGTGACGAAGATGTTGCCCGGATGCGGATCCGCGTGGAAGTACCCGTCGCGGAAGAGCTGGTCGAACATGACGGCCGCGAACTGCTGGGCGACGGCCTTCGGGTCGATGCCGGCGGCGACGAGGGCGGCGCGGTCGTTGATCTTGATCGCGGTGACGTCGGCGAGGGTGAGCACGCGGCGGGTGGTGCGCTCCCAGACGACCTCGGGCGCGGCGACGCGCGGGTCGCCGGCGAAGCTCGCGGCGAACCGCTCGGCGTTGCCGGCCTCGTTGACGTAGTCGATCTCCTCGAGGCTCGTCGTGGCGAACTCCTCGACGAGCGAGGGCAGGTCGACGCGGCTCGCGACGAACCGCACGCGGCTGAGCCATCCCGCGATGCGGCGCAGCGCGGCGAGGTCGACGTCGACGATGACCTCGATGCCCGGACGCTGCACCTTCACGACGGCCTCGTCGTAGCCCATGTCGGCGGCGTCGATGGGGGAGAGGCGCGCGCGGTGCGCCTGGCCGAGGGATGCCGCGGCCACCGGCGTCGGGTCGAACGATGCGTACGCGCGGTCGAGCGACATGCCCAGCTCGGCCTCGGCGAGCGCGCGGATGCGGTCGAACGACACGGGCGGCACTTCGTCCTGCAACCCGGCGAGTTCGCGGGTGATCTCGGGCGGCAGCACGTCGAGGCGGGAGGAGAGGTACTGGCCGACCTTGATCATGAGGCCGCCGAGGTCGACCGCGAGGTCGTGGAAGCGCTGCGCGATGCGGGTCAGCCGCGCTTCGCGCCCGCGCGCGACGAAGCCGGACAGGCCGAACCGTGGCAGCACGAGCTCGAACCACCAGGTCTGCACCATGTATCGCGCGGCGAACCGGAGGATCCGTCGGTAGCGGGCGCGCGTGTTCCCCACATCGGGCATCCTGCCTGTCGGATGCCGACGTGTCGAGGGCACTCGGTCAGCCCTGGGCGAGGATCGAGTACAGCCGGCGGCGTGCGTCTTCCAGCACCTCGACGGCTTCCTTCACCTGCTCGGGGGTGCCGGAGCGCCCGACCTGCGCGGCCGCCTGCGCGAGCTCGATGCCGGCCTTGGGCAGTGCGCCCGACATGCCGAAGTCGCGTCCGCCGCCTCCGCCACCGCCGCCGCCGGGCGGGGTGGGCCAGGGGGTGCGGTCAGCGGATGCCTCGGCCTCGGCCTTGCCCGCGTCGGTCAGCGTGTACGTCTTGCGCCCGCCCTCCTCTTCGGCGGTGATGAGGCCCTCGTCGGCGAGGAGCTGCAGGGTCGGATACACCGAGCCCGCGCTCGGCTTCCACGCGCCGCCGCTGCGCTCGGCGATCTCGTTGATGATCTGGTACCCGTGCATCGGCTTCTCGGCCAGCAGCGCGAGCACCGCCGCGCGCACGTCGCCCTTGCCCATGCGCGGTGCGACCTTCTGCTCGAACATGCCGCGCAGCTGCTCCATCGCGTCCCAGATGCCCTGGCCGGGATTGCCCCTGCCCCAGTTGCCCGAGCCGCTGCCGAAGCCGCTTCCGCCGTACGAATCGCTCATGATGACCTCCCTGAAACCGGGGCCCTGATCGGGTCTCGCGATATGTCAACGATATATCGCTGAGTGCGGTACTGGTCGTGAATCTCCTGAGAGGAATCGCGTGCGCCAGAATCGGAACCACCATGACGAGCACCCGCGCGGATGACGTGCATCCTTCCCCGGCGCGCATGCGCATCGCCGACCTGCACCCGGAGCTCCGACGTGCGTACCGCTGGTTCCCTCGCCCGCAGGTCCGTCGCGCTTGGCAGCGACGGATGGCGCAGGCGGCGTTCGCCCTCATCCCGCCGCCGAAGCCCACGGCGGGCGTGCGATTCGAGCGGATCGACTTCGACGCTCCCGGCACGGGCGTCCGGGTCTTCACACCCGACGATGCGGCGGCGTCGGGTGCGCCCGCCCGCGCGGCCCTGATCTGGATGCACGGCGGCGGCCTCGTGATCGGCGCCGCCGCGGCGGACGATCGGTTCTGCGCCGACCTCGCGGAGCGACTCGGCATCGTGGTCGTCTCGGTCGAGTATCGGCTCGCGCCGCAGCATCCGTTCCCGGTGCCGCTCGACGACTGCGTCGCGGCGTGGGAGTGGGTGCAGGATGCCGCGTCCGCGCGTGGCATCGACCCGGCGCGGGTCGCGGTCGGCGGGGAGAGCGCGGGCGGAGGACTCGCGGCCGCGCTCGCGCAGCGCCTGCTC
>NZ_SDPL01000270.1 GCF_004135055.1 Agromyces binzhouensis
CGCCGCGGCATCCGCCTGCATCGCCTTCGCCTCGCGCTCCCGCGCTTCCCGGTCGGTCTGCGCGGCCTGCTCGCGGATCTCGGCCGCGTGCGCACGCTGCGCCTCGGCACGGGCCTCGCGCCGACGGCCTGCGGTCGCGATGAGCACGATCGCCGCGACCACGACCAGGAAGGCGATGATGCCCACGACGATCCAGATGGTGGTGCTGGTGTCCACGTTCGCACGTCCCTTCGTCAGTTCAGGTCACTCAATCGCAGGGCGCGGAACGGTCGACAGGGGTTGCACACGGGGCCCTGATGTGGTTCGCGCGGCCGGTGGATGGAGAATTCGCCGATCGCTCAGGTTCGCCTATGCTGGCAACACCCTTCCCCCTGAACGGGGGAACCCGTTCAGACTGGGATCGGCGCACCCCGACAGTGCCGGTCGGCTTGGAGTGCCCGTGGGACGTCATAGCGTCGCGGCTCCGGCGAAGAGGCCGAGCCGCAGATTCCTCCTGTCCATCGTCGCCGGGGCGGCCGTCATCGGCATCGTCGCGTCCGGCGTGTACCTCTGGGTCGGGGGCCACCTCAACCCGATCTTCGCCTCCGCAGACGAGCCGGTGTGCGAGGAGATCGAGCAGCTCTCGATCGTCGCCGACACCTCGATCGCCTCGGCGATCGACGAGCTCGCCGCCGACTTCGACGCCGACCCCAAGCGGTGCGTCGAGACCGCGGTCCGTGCGCAGGACTCGGCCGACACCGCGGCCGAGCTCGCGTCGGGCACGCTGTCCGCCGATGCATGGATCCCCGACTCGACCAGCTGGCTCACGCGGACCGCGTCCACCGCGGCATCGCTCGGCCTCGGCGAGCCCGAGGCGACCGTCGGCGACTCGGTCGCCACCTCACCGGTCGTCTTCGCGGCGCCCGCGAGCGAGGCGCAGGAGCTCGCGGCCGAGCCCGTGAGCTGGGCGCGCGTGCTGAACGGCACGCTGCCGGCGCTCCTGCCCGACCCCGAGGCATCCGCTGCCAGCCTCGCGAGCCTCTACGCCCTCAAGGGGCAGTCCTCGCCCGACGACCCGCGACAGTTCGCCGGGGCGCTCATCGCGCTCGGCAAGTCGATCCCCGCGACGGCCGATGCCGCAATGACCACGGTCGCCTCGGCGAGCACGCCGACCGTCGTGCTCACGAGCGAGGCGAGCGTCGCCGCGCACAACGCCGACTCCTCGGCCGAGCCGCTCGTCGCGGCATACCCCGAAGAGGGCACCATCGCGCTCGACTACCCGTTCGTCCGCATCGGCGACGCCGACTCGGCGAACCTCGACAGCTTCGAGGTCGCGCTCGGCACGGCGACCGAGCACTTCCTGGAGGCCGGATTCCGGGCGCCGGACGGGTCGGGCGAGGTCGAGTCGCCGGGCGTCGCCGCGACCGCACCGCCGACGCAGACCGAGTTGGACGCCGCGACGCAGATCGAGATCCTGCGTTCGTGGGGTGTCCTGACGCTCCGCTCCCGCATGCTGGCCGTGATCGACGTGTCGGGCTCGATGGAGGAGCCGGCCGAGAACGGCCTGCGCCGCATCGACATCTTCCAGCAGGCCGCCGTCGGCGCCATGTCGAAGTTCTCCGGCGAGGTCGAACTCGGCGTGTGGGTGTTCTCGACGGCGCGCAACGGCGATCTCGACTACGAGGACCTCTCGCCGATCGCTCCGCTCGCCGACGCCTCGCACACCCAGCAGATCCAGCAGATCATCGGCTCCCTCCCGGCCCGCCTCGGCGGGGCGACGGGGCTCTACGACACGACGCTCGCGGCGTTCAAGCGGGTCCAGGAGTCGTACGACCCCGACAAGGTCAACTCGGTGCTCGTCATCACCGACGGCAAGAACGAGGACCAGAACGGCATCGGCCTCGACCAGCTGCTCGCCGAGCTCGAGAAGCTCGAGGACCCGACGAAGCCCGTCGCGGTCATCATGATCGGCTTCGGTCCCGACACCGACCTCGACGCGATGAAGAAGATCGCCAAGGCGACCAAGGGCGGCGCGTACTCCGCGACCAAGCCCGAGGATCTCGGCACCGTGCTCGTCGACGCCCTGTCGCAGCGCACGTGCCGTCCCGACTGCGGCTGAGCCTTCGGCTGCGGCTCGCACCAGCGACGAAGGGCGCCCTCCGCATGGAGGGCGCCCTTCGTGGTCTGCTGCCGGCGGCTCAGTGCGCGGCTGGGGCCCCCGACGGCATGTCGGCCGGTCGACGCACGAGCGTCGCGCCGATGATCGCGAACAGCGAGACGATCGCGCCCACGAGGAAGGCGTTGCGGACGCCTGCCGCCTGCGCGGCGATCGCCTCGGTGCCGGCCGCGGTCGCGCCCGCTGCGGTCGCGGTCATCACGGTGATGAAGAGCGCGGTGCCCGCGGCACCGGCGACCTGCTGGAGCGTCCCGACGATCGCCGAACCGTGCGAGTACAGGTGCGGCTCGACCGAACCCAGTGCGGTCGTGAACAGGGGCGTGAACATGAACGCGAGCGAGATCGAGAGCACGACGTGCGCGGCGAGGATCATCCACGGCGGCGTGTTCTGGGTGACGAGCGTCAGCGACCAGAGCACCGCGCTCACGCCGATGCTCGCGGGGACGAGCAGCGGCGTCGGTCCGACCCGGTCGTAGAGCCGGCCCACGGTCGGACCGAGCAGGCCCATGACCAGGCCGCCGGGCAGCACGAGCAGTCCGGTCGCGAGCGGCTCCAGTCCGAGCACGTCCTGGAGGTAGATCGGCAGCAGGATGATGGTGCCGAAGAGCGCGGCCATCATCACGGCCATCAGTCCGATCGAGACGGCGAAGTTGCGCGACCGGAACGTGCGCAGGTCGAGCAGGGCTCGGTCGCCGCGCTGCAGGATGACCTGTCGGACGATGAACGCCGTGATGCCGAGCGCTCCCACGGCGAGTGCGATCCACATGGGCACGGCGTCGCCGGGCGCGCGACCGCTCGCGACCTCCCCGACCAGGCTCAGGCCGTACACGAGGCCGCCGAAGCCGAACGCGGAGAGCACGACCGAGAACACGTCGATGGGGAAGACGCGCGTCTCGCTGATGTTCTCGACGCGGCGGAGTCCGATGACGAGCATGGCGACCGCGATCGGCAGCACGAGCCAGAACATGTAGCGCCAGCCGAGCGTGTTGAGGATCAGGCCGGAGATCGCCGGGCCGATGGCCGGTGCGACCGACATGACGATCGACACGCGCCCCATGAACCGGCCGCGGTCGGCCGGGGCCACGACCGTCATGAGCGTCGTCATGAGCAGCGGCATCATGATCGCCGTGCCCGTGGCCTGGATGATCCGGCCGCCGAGCAGGACCTCGAAGCCGGGCGCGAGCGCGGCGAGCAGGGTGCCCGCGGAGAAGAGCGTCATCGCCGCGCCGAAGATCGGACGGGTCGGGAACCGCTGCAGCAGGAAGCCCGTGATCGGGATCACGACGGCCATCGTCAGCATGAACGCGGTCGTCAGCCACTGGGCGGCCGACAGCGTCACCCCGAGGTCGTCGACGAGCTCGGGGATCGCGACGCTCATGATGGTCTCGTTGAGGAACACCGTGAAGGTCGCCGCGAGCAGGAGCCAGATCACCCTCGTGTTCCGCGCGCCGTGGTCGGGTCGGGCGGCGACGACGTGCTGGTCGATGGCGCGGTCGGCGGCCTCGGCCTCGGCGACGGCGCCGAGGGAGTCGGGCCCGGGCACCGTGATCGAATCGGTGTCGGGTGCGGAACGTTCGCTCACGGTGGGTCCTGTCGTCTCTGCCTGCGTCTCGTCGTGCTCGGTTCGGCGGGCGCGGCGGCGGTGCTGCTCCCGACCGGGCGAACGAGGAATGCAACCCGCGAGCGCGCGGTCGCTATTCCCGATCGGCACGATGCATGCGGATGCATGCATCGCGCATCGTCCCCCGACGGGCCGGCGGCGTCGCACGTGCCCGATCAGGGGACGATAGCGCGGACCGCCGACACCGCCTCGGCGAGGGCGCTCGCCGCGGCCGCGGCATCCGCTTCGGTCACCTCGCCGCCGAAGGAGAACCGGACGGCCGTCTGCGCGACCTCGGGCGGCACCCCGATCGCGGTCAGCACGTGCGACGGCTCGTCGCTTCCGGCCGCGCACGCCGAGCCGCTCGAGACGACCACACCGCGTCGTTCGAGCTCGAGCAGCACGGCCTCCCCGCTCGTCCCGGGGAACACGTACGACACCGTGCCGGGCAGCCGACGCGACGGATGCCCCGTGGGCACGGCGTCGGGCACGGCGCCCGCGACGAGCTGCCGGAACCGATCCGTCGCCGCGCCGACGCGCGCCGCGGCATCCGCCC
>NZ_SDPL01000271.1 GCF_004135055.1 Agromyces binzhouensis
AGGCCGTCCCGCCCAGCGCCCGTCCGACCGCGAGCGTGCCCCGCGTCAGGCCGTGCACGGCGCAGCCGAGCTCGCCGTGCGCCCGCGGCACGACGACCCGCCGATCGCCGATCGCATCACGCCGAAGGATCTCGACCGGGCTGCCCGTGCGGAGCTGAAGACCCTCTCCAAGGAGAATGCGGAGACGGTCGCGCGGCACCTCGTCGCGGCATCCGAGGCGCTCGAGGACGACCCGGTGCTCGCGCATCGGCACGCGCTGTCGGCGTCGCGCCGTGCCGGCCGCGTCGCCGTCGTTCGCGAGACGCTCGCGATCACCGCCTACGCCACGGGCGACTTCGCGCTCGCACTCCGGGAGTTGCGGACCTATCGGCGGATCTCGGGCAACGACGACCAGATCGCGCTCATGGTGGACAGCGAGCGCGGCGTCGGACGGCCCGATCGGGCCCTCGAGGTCGGCAGGTCGGTCGACCGTTCGACGCTGCCCGCCGCGGTGCAGGCCGCGCTCGCGATCGCGATGTCGGGGGCCCGCCTCGATCTCGACCAGCCCGACCTGGCGCTCGCGGAGCTCGAGGTGCCGCAGCTCGATCCTGACCGCGCGTTCTCGTACAGCCCGGCCCTGTTCGCCGCGTACGCGGAGGTCCTCGAGGAGCTCGGGCGTTCCGCGGATGCCGCGCACTGGCGCGCACGCTCCGAACGTGCCGAGGCGGCACTCGAAGGCGTGCGTCCCGACTTCATCGAGGTCTTCGAGCTCGAGGTCGAGGAAGAGCCGGTCGCGATCGACGCGGACGAGGCGCACCCCGAGTCCGACGGATCCGCCGAGGTGGATGCCGAGGCCGCTGCCCCCGAGGCCGCTGCCCCCGAGGCCGCGACCGACGTCGACGGCCCTGCCGAGGGCGACCCCGCCGATGCGATCGAACCCGAGGTGGCGGCGATCCTCGCGGAGACCGCGGACCTCGATGACGAGCGGGGCGACGGTTCGGACGCCGAGCGCGGATGAGCCCGCTCTTCGCTTCCCGGCGCGCCGCGTCGACGCCGCTCGACGGCGTCGACGCGGTCTTCGCAGACCTCGACGGCGTGGTCTACGCGGGGCCCCACGCGGTGCCGCACGCGGTCGAGAGCCTGAACGCCGTCGCCGAGTCGCTCCCGGTCGCCTACATCACCAACAACGCCTCGCGGAGCGACGAGCAGGTCGCGGCGCACCTGACCTCGCTCGGGCTGTCGCCCGCGGCGCGCGATGTCGTGACCTCGCCGCAGGCCGCGATGCGGCTGCTCGCGGCATCCGTCGCCCCCGGCTCGCTCGTGCTCGTCGTCGGCGGGGACGGCATCATCACCGAGCTGGAACGCGGCGGCTATCGGGTGACGCGCTCCGCGGACGACGCGCCCGACGCGGTCATGCAGGGCTTCCACCCGGATGTCGGCTGGCGGCAGCTCGCCGAGGCCGCATTCGCGCTCAACGCGCACGGCGGACCCGGCGAGCCCGGCGGAATCCCCTGGATCGCGACGAACATGGACTGGACGATCCCGGTCGAGCGCGGCATCGCGCCCGGGAACGGCACGCTCGTCTCCGCGGTGCACACCGCCGCCGGCCGGTTCCCGGAGGTCGCCGGCAAGCCCGAGACCCCGATCTTCGACGAGGCGCGCGAGCGCTTCGGCGCTGAGCGTCCACTCATGATCGGCGACCGCCTCGACACCGACATCAGGGGCGCGAACCGGGCCGGCATCGCCTCGCTCGTCGTGCTCACGGGCATCGACCGTGCGAAGCAGGTGCTGGCAGCGGATGCCGCGAGCCGGCCGGACTTCATCGTCGCCGATCTCCGCCAGCTCCACGAGCCCTACCCGGAGGTGGAACGTCGCCGCGGCGGCGTGCGCGTCCGCGGCGCGGAGGTGCGGGTCGACGGACGTCGCGTCGTGATCGAGCGCGACGGCGACGATCCGCTCGACCTGCTGCGTGCCGCCTGCGCGGCGATCTGGGAGAGCGGGACCGCCATCCATGCGCTCGAGGTTCCGGAGCGGCTCTACCGCTGACCGGCCGGGGGCGGATCTCCGGGCCGTGCGCGTGCTGCGCGCGTGGGCCGAGCCGCGTCGACGGCGGCACCCGGTAGCGTTGAGGTCGTGAGCACAGGAGACTTCGACCCAGACGACCCGGTGGAGGCATCGGAGGATCTCGCGGTCGCGGTCGCGGCCGCCGACGCGCTCTCGTCGATCGAGGCGTCACCCCTGGAGGAGCGCGCCGCGGGGTTCGACGCGATGGTCGAGCAGCTCCGGCGCGAGCTCGAGCGATCCGATCCTGCTCGGTCGACGAGCTGATCGGTGTCGACGCAGCGACTCGATGCGGCGCTCGCGGCGCGAGGACTCGCACGCTCGCGCACGCACGCCGCCACCCTCATCGCCGACGGCGCGGTGCGCGTCGACGGGCAGCCCGTCACGAAGCCCGCGCATCGGGTGGCCGACGGCGCCGTCATCGAGGTGGCCGCGGCGGACCACTACGTCAGTCGCGCCGCGCACAAGCTCATCGCGGCGCTCGACGCCTTCGACGTGGAGCCTGCGGGTCGGGTCGTCCTCGACGCGGGGGCCTCCACGGGCGGGTTCACGCAGGTGCTGCTCGAGCGGGGCGCCGCGACAGTGCTCGCGGTCGACGTCGGGCACGGCCAACTCGCGCCGGAACTGCACGGCCTTCCCGGCCTGGTGCTGGTGGAGGGCTGCAACGTCCGTCACCTCGACGCGGCGACGCTCGCGCGCCTCACCGACGTCGACGAACGGCCGTCCCTCGTCACGGCCGACCTGTCGTTCATCTCGCTCACGACCGTGCTGCCCGCGCTGCACGCCACGGCGGCGCCCGGCGCCGAGTTCGTGCTGCTCGTCAAGCCGCAGTTCGAGGTCGGGCGCAGCGGCACGCGCGAGGGCGTCGTGCGCGATCCCGCCGCGCGCGGCGACGCGGTCACGAACGTGCTGTGGGCCGCGCACGACCTGGGGTTGCGCACGGCGGGCGTCCTGTCCTCCCCGATCGCGGGAACGCACGGCAACCGCGAGGTCCTGGTCCTGCTCAGCCCGACGCGGGGCGCTGATCCGTCAGAATGGTCCAGTCAGGTCCGAGCAGCGACGGGAGGCGTCACGGCGTGAGCGATGCGCGGAACTTCCTCGTGGTCTCCCACACCGGACGGTCGTCGGCCCTCGAAGCGACCGCAGACGTGTGCGGGCAGTTGGCCGCAGCCGGAGCGGTGCCCGTCGTGGCCGCGGAGCAGTGGCACGACGTCATGACCGCGCTGCCCGAACTCGAGGGCGTGGTCAAGCGGTTCGAGGAGGTCTCGCCGAAGCACATCGAGCTTGTCATCGTGCTCGGCGGCGACGGCACGATCCTCCGCGCGGCGGAACTCACCCGCGACCACCCGGTCCCGCTGCTCGGGGTCAACCTCGGCCACGTGGGCTTCCTCGCCGAGAGCGAGCGCGACGACCTCGGCTACACCGTCGGCCGCGCACTCGCCCGCGACTACACGGTCGAGGAGCGCATGACGCTCTCCGTGCGAGCGAAGGTCGGCGAAGAGGTGGTGTACGAGGGCTGGGCGCTGAACGAGGCGACCGTCGAGAAGGCCGAGCGCGAACGCATGCTCGAGGTGGTGATCGAGGTCGACCGCCGACCGTTGTCCTCGTTCGGGTGCGACGGCGTCGTGATGTCGACGCCGACCGGATCGACGGCCTACTCGTTCTCGGCCGGCGGCCCCGTCGTCTGGCCCGCGGTCGAGGCGCTGCTGCTCGTACCGCTCAGCGCGCATGCGTTGTTCGCGCGTCCGCTCGTCGTCGGCCCGGACTCATCGCTCGCGGTCGAGGTGCTCCAGCGCGCCGAGGCGACCGCGGTGATCTGGTGCGACGGCCGACGGATGTTCGAGCTGCCGCCCGGTGCGCGCGTCATCGTCCGACGATCACCGGTGCCCGTGCGCCTCGCACGACTCCACCAGGCGCCGTTCACCGATCGGCTCGTGAACAAGTTCCAGCTTCCCGTCACGGGATGGAGGGGGCCGGTCGCCGGTGATTGAGGAACTCGGAATCCGCGATCTCGGCGTGATCGCCGAGGCGGCGCTGCCGCTCGGTCCCGGCTTCACCGCGGTCACGGGCGAGACCGGCGCGGGCAAGACCATGGTCGTCACCGCGCTCGGGCTCCTGCTCGGCGCGCGCTCCGATGCGGGCACGGTCCGCTCGGGCGCGAAGCAGGCGTGGGTCGAGGGTCGCTGGCTGCTCGCCGACCCCGAGGCCGTCGCCGAGCGCGTCGCCGACGCCGGCGGCGAGATCGACGCGGGCGAACTGATCCTCGGCCG